>CAZYJP010000024.1:0-13886 GCA_964647795.1 uncultured Thermodesulfobacteriota bacterium | reverse complement strand
TCTGCCACCGGCGCGAGGCCCGCGGAGACGGGCAGGTGGATCTCGAAGCTCGTCCCCCGGCCCAGCTCTGACTCGAGGGTCACCAGGCCCCGGTGCGCGGCCACGATGCCGTAGACCGTGGAGAGTCCCAACCCGGTCCCCTCTCCGACCCTCTTGGTGGTGTAGAAGGGCTCGAAGGCCCGGCGGGCGGTCTCCGCGTCCATGCCCGAACCGGTGTCCGCGACAGTGATCCGGACGTAGCGGCCCGGCACGAGGCCAGGGTGCCCCGCACAGAATGCGTCGTCGAGGACTGCATTTGCCGTCTCCAGTGTCAGGGTCCCGCCCGAGGGCATCGCATCCCTCGCGTTGGCGGCAAGGTTGAGAAGCACCTGGGCGAATTGGTTGGAATCCGCGTGGATGGGCAACGTGCCGGGTGCGAGGCGGGCCTCGATCCGCGTGATCCGAGGCATCGCGTGCTCCAGGAGGCGGAGGGCCTCCCCGATCTCCCGGTTCGGGTCCACGGAACGAAACACGGGGTTGTCTCGCCGCGCGAAGGCGAGGAGCCCTCGGACCAGGTCCCCCGCGCGGTCCGCCGCCCGCACGATCTCGCCCAATCCCTCTCGGGTCTCCCGGGGCTGTCCTTCCCGGCCGAGCAGGAAGTCCGCATACCCGGAGATCGCGTGCACGATGTTGTTGAAGTCGTGGGCGATGCCGCTCGCCAGGGTCCCCACGGCCTCCATCTTCTGGGAGTGCAGGAGCTGCTCACGAAGCCGGTGTTCCTCCGTCACGTCCCGCCCCACCGCGATCGCGCCGGAGGGTGTTCCCCCCGCGCCGACCAACCGACGGGCGCTCCAGGAAATCACCCGGTCCTTGCCGTCCTTCCCCCGGACCCCCGCCTCGAACCCTTCCAATGTCTCCCCTTCTAGGACCGCCCGGGCCTTGGCTTGGAGGGCCGCGCGCTGCCGAGGGTCCGGGAAGAGCCTCTCCCAGGCACCTGCAGCCCCGAGGATCTCTTCCCGACGGTACCCGCTGATCTGCTCGGCCGCCCGGTTCCAGAGGACGACGCGCAGACTCTCGTCCAGGACGGTGATCCAGATGCTGGCGTTCTCGATGATCCCCTCCCGGAGCTGGTTCAAACGGTGGAGCTCCGCCGCCGCCGCCTTCGGTTCGGTCACGTCCCGATTGGTGGAGAGGATATGCGGCTCCCCCGCAATCGGCATGACCGACGCGGAGAGGATCCCCACGATGACGCGGCCGTCTCGGTGTCGGAAGCGCACCTCGACGTCTCTCACCGCTCCCTCGGCGCGAAGCCGCGCCGTGAGCTTCGCCCGCTCCGACGGATCCGCCCAGATCCCGAGCTCCAGCGTCGTCCGCCCGATGGCCTCCGCGCGATCGTAGCCCGTGATCGCCCTGAAGCCGGAATTGACGTCCACGCACATCCCGTCGTCCAAACGGGTCAGGGCCATCGAGTCGGGGCTCGTGTGGAAGGCGGTCCGGAATCTGCGCTCGCTCTCGCGAAGGGCCTCGTCCGCCTCGTGTCGGGCGGTCACGTCGTTCAGTACGGCGATGAACCCGGCGGGACGGCCCGTTTGGTCCCCCAGGTAGTCCCAGTGGACCTCGACGGTCACTTCCCCGCCGTCCAGCGTGGTATTTCGTACAAGATACGGAAGGGGCTCGGGCTGCTCGTGAGCCGCTCGGGCAAAGAACTCCCGCAGCCGTTCCCTCTCTTCGTCGAGGGCCGGGAACTCCCACACCGGCCGGCCGACGAGGGCACCGGGAGGGGCGCCCAGGATGGCGTGCACGGCTGGGTTGGCATAGCGAATCCGGCCCGCAGGGTCGAGCTCTTCGACGCCGAGCGGAACCATTTCGAGCAGGGTTCGGTAGCGCCGCTCGCGCGCCTCACGGTCGCAGAGCCAGCCCCGTTCCCTTCGGTACCAGTAGGACAGGGCGACGAGGAGGACGAGGATCGGCGAACCGAACAGCAGGAGCTCAGCGCGCTGTCTCAGGAACGAGGGCAAAGTCGGCCGGGGCGGCACGAGAACCGTGAAGCCCCAGCCGGTTTCGCCATGGCGCACCGTCGCACGTCGGTATGTTCCTCCATCCAGCGCGAGCGGGTCCTCGTCGACCGCGAGGCCCGGTACCGCGGCACCCTCCCAGCGGGGAAACGACGGCGAGGCGTGGTAGACGACGCCGGCGGCGTCGTGCACCGCCAGGGACAGGTCGGTTCCCTCGACCAGCTCGCGCCACCGCGTCTCGAGGGGGGAGAAATCCAGGGACACCCCCAGGACGCCCTCGAACGCTCCCTCGCCGCTGCGCAGGGCCACGGCAAGGCCCGTGACGAGGCGGCCGCTGATGGGCCCCTGGTGGGGGTTCATGATCACCCGGGGACTGCCGGTAGCGAGACTCCGGAAGAACGGGAGCGCCTGGATGGAGGTCGCCTCCGAAAATCCCGGCCTCCCGGAAGCGAAGAACCGCCCTGCGGCATCGGTGGCCGCGAAGTTAACCACCTCCGGGAACCGGGAGTTGAGGGCGTGCAGGAGGTCGGACGCCGCCGCCGGCTCTCCTCGGCTGATCGGCCGGGCCTCCGAGAGGGCGTCCAGGACGGCACCGTGGCGGTCGAAGAACTCCTCGGCCACCCGGGACGCCTCTTCGGCCGCCCGGTGCAGGCGAACTGCTTGCTCGTCGTGGAACTGGCGGTAGTCGCTCACCACCATCGAGCCGAAGAGCGCTGCCTGCGTCAGGACGATTCCTGCGAGAATCGCGCCGAGAAGGCGGCTGCTGCCAAGACCGCTCATGAAAGGTGCCCCATCGGTGGCGTCATCGGCGGTAACCGGCCGATCGCGTGGCGAAGGACATGTCCTTACCCGCGGGCCCGCACGGGACGAGGCGGTCCCCGGCCTCTGAGGCCGTCTGCGTCACTCACCACCCAACGGCTGCGGCCCGGCCGCCGTGCAGCATGCCGGAGTCTGCCGAATTCGCTTCCAGGAACACCTCCACGAGGCAGGGATCCAGGTGGGGCCCCGCCAGGGACCGGACCATCTCCCCAACCGTCTCCGGTGGAAACGCCGGTCGATAGGGGCGGTCGGACGCCAGTGCGTCGAAAATATCAGCCACGGCCACGATGCGCGCCTCCAGCGGAATCTCGCCTCCCTTGAGCCCGGCCGGGTAGCCCGTCCCGTCCATCTTCTCATGGTGGTAGCGGATCACGTGAACCATCGCGCGGGAGAGGCGGGCCTTGCTCGCCACCTCGAAGCCCCACTCCGGATGGCGCTTCACGAGCTCGAACTCGTCAGGGGTGAGCGGTCCGTTCTTGTTCAGCACGGCTTCCGGAACGCCGATCTTGCCGCAGTCGTGCAGCCAGCTTCCCCGGCGCAGATCGAGCTTTGCCTTGTGGTCGAGCCCCAAGCGGTCGGCGATCAGAACCGCGTATTGGGCCACCCGGTCGCAGTGGCCCCGCGTGTGGGGATCCTTGAGCTCGATGGCCTGGGCCAGGGACAGGAGCTTCGCCTCGTCCGCATCCTGCAGCGCCCGGAGGACGTGGTAGCGCTCAGCGGCATCGAGCACGGCCTGCCGGAGCTCGTCGTCTTTCCAGGGCTTGGTCATCATCCGGAAGACCTCTGCGCGGTTGATCGCCGTCAGGGCGGTTTCCAGGTCCGCGTAGCCGGTCATCAGAATTTTGACCGTGTCGGGAGAGAGGCGGTGAAGCCGGCTGAGGAGCTCCGTTCCCTCCATACCGGGCATACGGTTGTCCGAGACCACCACGGAGACCTCTTCGGTCCGGACGATCTCCAACGCCTCTTCCGCGCTGGATGCCTCCAGGAAGTGCAGGGGCTCTCCCCGGAACAGGCGTCGAAGGGCTCTGAGGACATTGGCTTCGTCGTCGACGAAGAGAACGGTCGGCTTCATGTCGTGTCCCTGGGAGGAGGGGAAGGCGGGAGCCGTCGCGACGCATCCGGAATGCGCCAAACTGACGGATCGGCCCTTCTGGGTAAGGACTTGAGCCTCCCGTCCCGGAACCTCAACCCCGATCCGGACCGTGCCGATAGATAGCCGGGGTCCATCGTGGAGTCGCCCATCTCTCGCAGGCAAGCAGTGGAGGCCGCCCAGCTCGCGAACTTCCGGGAGCCGGGGTCGGGGCAGCGGTAAGAGGAGAATCGCGTGGGAAACCGGGTATCGAGGGACACGTCCGCAACGTCGGGGCCCACCGATGCGCACGCAGGCGCGTCGGCCCAGCCGCCCTGCGTCCTGCTGGTGGATGACGAGCCGTCGATCCTGGACATCTCCAGGGAATTCTTGCGGGCCGTGCCGTGCGATGTGGTGACCGCCGGAACGGCGGGGGAGGCCTTGCGGATCCTGGCCGGGAGGACCATCGACGTCCTGGTGACGGACCACTCCATGCCGGGCATGTCCGGCGCCGCGCTCCTGGAGAGGGCCAAGGAATCGTTTCCCGACACGGTCCGGGTGCTCTACACCGGCGTGGTGGACACCCGGGTCGCCGAGCAGGCGCTCAACGAAGCGAGGGCCTTTCGATTCCTCGTGAAGCCCTTTACCGGGGATCGCCTGCGGGAGGTGGTATCCGACGCCCTGGAGTACCGGCATCGCGGCATCGAGAACCGACGCTTCCGGGAGGAGATGGAGGTCCTCGTGGCAGCCCAGGCCCGGGACCTCACCACCACCAACGCCTTCCTGGAGGGAATCCTGCGGGCACTGCCTGCGGGAGTCCTCGTCATCGGACCCGACTTCGTCGTAACCCGAGCCAACGAGGCGGCCACCCGGATTCTCGGTCTCGAAAACGACGATCTGCTGGGCCGGTCTGCCGCGGAGGTGGGGTTCCCATGCCGCCGCAGGAAACTGCGCGCCGAAGGCAACGGCCGCGCCGGCTGCAAGAACCGGGAAGTGAACGCCGTCCAGCCGTGTGGGCCCCGACGCACCGTGCTCTGGTCCTGCGAGAGCGTGTGCGCGGCGGACGACAGCGTCGGGGAGTGCGTGGTCTCGTTCCTCGACATCACGGAGGAGAAGAACCTCCAACTCCAGGTCTATCAGGCCAAGCAGGAGATCGAGGCGATCTTCGACTCGATCACCGACCCGACCTTCCTCTTGGCCCCCGACCTGCGCATCCTGCGGGCGAACCGCGGCGTCGCCCGGATGGTTCGTCGGCCCCTGGAGAAGGTTCTGGGCCGGACGTGCCGGGAGGTGTTGGGTGGCGTCGCCCGGGACTGCGACCGCTGTTCCGCCCGCCGGACGTTCCAGACGGGAAACCCCACGCACACGGAACTGCGCGGCCCCGACGGCACGCTCTACAGCGTGCACTTCTTCCCGATGGTGCATCGGGGACGGGTCGAGGCCGTGGTGGGCCGCTACCGGGACGTCACGGCGGAACGGGAGATGGAGCGCCGACTGCTCCACTCGGAGAAGATGGCCAGCATCGGCCAGCTCGCGGCGGGGGTTGCCCACGAGATCAACAACCCCATCGGGTTCATCCTCTCGAACCTCAACCGCATGGCGGAGTACGCCGCCGAGCTCGCCGAGGCCGGGGCGGCCCTCCAGGCGATCGGCGAACAGGCCCTGTCAGGGGTGAGAGACCCGGCAAGCGCGTGGACCGCGTACTTCGAGAGGAGGGGACAGAGCGACCTGGACTTCCTGTTCGCCGACCAGGTCGCCGCCCTGGCCGAATGCCGGGAGGGGGCCGAGCGCATTCGCAAGATCGTGTCGGACCTGAGGACGTTCAGCCACCCCCACGGCCAGGACTGGGAGCAGGCCGACCTCAATGCCGGGCTGGAGAGCACCTTGCACATCGCCGCGGCCGAACTGAAACACCGATGCGACATACGGAGGGAATACGGGAGTCTTCCGCCGGTGACCTGTCGCCCCCAACAGCTCAACCAGGTCTTCATGAACCTGCTGGTGAACGCGGCCCAGGCGATTCCGGACAGGGGCACGGTCACGGTGCGCACGAGGGCCGAGGGAGCGCAGGTGCTCGTGTCCGTTACGGACACCGGTGCCGGCATCCCGGCCGAGAGGCTCTCGAAGATCTTCGATCCCTTCTTCACCACCAAGGCCGTGGGCAAGGGGACGGGGCTGGGCCTCCACATCGCCGCAAATATCGTTCGCACCCACGGGGGGGAGATCCGGGTGGAGAGCCGGGTGGGCGTGGGGACGACCTTCACCATGGTGCTTCCCGTGATTCCTCCGGGAGCGATCCACAGGACCCCCGGGGGGGACCCGGCCGGCGGGGAAGAGGACGCGCCCCACCCGGTCGCGTGCCCCCTTTGAAGTCTTTGAGTAGACGACGAGAAAAACCTGCTCCGAGCCCTCGCTCGCCTCTTTCGCCGCCTGGGCCAACAGATCCTCACGGCGCGCGACGGCACCGAGGCACTGCGGATTCTGGAAGAGCAGCCGGTTTCGGTGATCATTTCCGACCACCGCATGCCGGGCATGTCCGGAGCGGAGCTGCTGCGCGCCGAGACGATAACCGGGACCCCTCAAGCGCCGCCCTCCGGGGGCAACGCCCCGCCCCCCGCCGCCCCTGACCCCAGCAGGTCGCCCACCTTTCGGGCCAGGGCCTCTTTGGTGAAGGGCTTTTGGAGGAACGCCAGGCCTGCGTCGAGCACCCCGTGGTGGACGATGGCATTGTCGGTGTAGCCGGACATGAAGAGCACCTGGAGCCCGGGCTGCAAGACCTGCAGGCGCTCGGCCAGCTCGCGGCCGCTCATACCCGGCAGGACGACGTCCGTGAGCAACAGGTCCACCTCCCCTCCCACTCGCTCGAAGAGCTCGATCGCTTCGGAGGGACTGGGGGCCTCGTGCACCGTGTGACCCTGTGCCCGCAGCCTGCCAACGACCGCAGCCCTCACCTGGGCTTCGTCTTCCACGACGAGGAGGGTTCCCCTCGGGATGTCGGGGGGGACATCGGCTCCCCCCTCCGTCGCCCCCGAACGTGTGGCTTCCGCACCCTCGGCACGGGGTAGGTACACCTTGAAGGTGCTCCCCCGCCCGGGCTCGCTGTATACCCAGATGTTTCCCCCACTTTGTTTGACGATGCCGTACACGGTGGCGAGACCGAGCCCGGTGCCTCGACCCCGTGGCTTCGTGGTGAAGAAGGGATCGAAGAGCCGTGCCGCGATCTCGGGAGGCATCCCGCCGCCCGTGTCGCTCACCGCGAGCATCACGTGGGGTCCCGGAGCTACGCCCGGGTGCCTCCGGGCGTAGCTCTCGTCGAGATCCACATTCCGGGTCTCCACCGTGAGCCTTCCTCCGGTGGGCATCGCGTCCCGGGCGTTGAGGACCAGATTCATCAACACCTGCTCGATCTGGCCCGGATCTGCCAAAGTCTTCTCCAGCGCCGGGTCGAGATGCGTCTCGATGATAATGTCCTCGCTGATGAGGCGCCGAATCATCTTCCCGAAGCCGGACACGAGCTGGTTCAAGTCGAGGAGCTGCGGCTGGAGGACCTGCCTTCGGCTGAAGGCGAGGAGCTGCCGGGTGAGCCCGGCCGCCCTTCCGGCCGCCTCCAGCATGTCCATCAAGCCCTCTCGGCAGGTCTCCTCCGGGGGAAGCTGCTCCAACAGAAGCTCCCCCCGGCCCAGGATGATCTGCAGGATGTTGTTGAAGTCGTGAGCCACGCCACCGGCAAGCCGCCCCACGGCCTCCAAACGATATGCCTGTACGAGCTGCTCCTGGCTCTGTCGAAGCGCGTCTCGGGTGCGCCGGGCTTCCAGGCTCTGGGACACCGCACGAGCCACCCCCGAGAGGAGCTCCACCTCCTCGTCGTCGAAGGCGTCGGGTTCCGGTGCGTAGAGGGTCAAGACGGCGACCGTGGCGCCCTCCGCGACCAGGGGGAGGGCCAGCACCGACCCGAACCCCCGCCGCAAGGCTGCTGCCCGCCACGGCAAGAAACTTGGGTCGGCCGCAACGTCGCGCGTGGCATAGGGCCGCCCGGTTCGCACCGCGCTGCCCGTGGGGCCGAGTCCCCGTTCCCCCTCGCCCCAGGTAAGCCGTAACGCGTCCACATACCCCTCGTCCGATCCGGCCCGGGCGACGGGCCGGATCGTCTTGTCGGGGTCTTGCTCCACGAGGCCGACCCAGGCCATGCGGTAACCGCCGTGGTCCACGACATCTCGACAGACCCGCTGGAAGAGCACGGTCTCGTCGCCGGCATCGGCCGCCGAATTCTGGACGGCCGTGAGGGTGCGCAGCGCCCGGTTGGCGCGGAGGAGGGAAATCTCCGTCCTCTTTCGGTCCGTCACGTCGATGACGAGAACGGCCAACTGGAACACCTCACCGTGATCGTCCAGGATGGGCTGGAAGACGCTCTCCAGGAATCGGCCACCTTGCACGTCCTCGAAGCGCACAGGCCTTCGGGTTTGCAAGGCTTCGGCGAAGCGCTCAGATCGCCGGGAGGCCGCCTCCGGCGGCAAGAGCGCGCGCGCGTTCCTTCCGATCATCTCCGCCGGCGAAACGCCCAGGCTGCGCGCCGCCGCTTCGTTGGCCGCGAGAACGATGCCGGCCGGGTCGAGGAGGAGGAGAGACTCGGCGTTGCCATCGATCAGGGCCCGGAGGGTGGCTTCCCTCTCTCGCAGCTCCCGCTCGCGGCGCGCCAGGTCTTCCGCCATGCGGTCGAACGCACGCGCCACTTGGCCCAACTCCCCGGGGGCGTCGTCCAGGCCCGTCCGGGACGAGAGCCGTCCCTCCCCGAGAGCCTTGGCGGCACAAGCCAAAGCCTCGGCCGGGCGCACGAGGAGCCTGCCTCCCAGCCACCAGGCGGCGGCGAGGGTGACCAGTATCACGGCCCCAAGCCACCCCAGGTCCCGCACGAGGACGCGACGACTTTCCGCGTAGGCGACCGCGGCAGGGACTCCCACCGTCACGTAGGCTACTTCACGGCCATGGGAACGGAGGGCGGCCCCCACGTAGAGGCGCTCCACGCCGTCGAGACCCCGCACAGTGCGGCCTCCCCCCATCGGCTCCAAGGCGGACCGCAAGAGCTCGGTTCCCGCGGCAGACTGCCCGAGCCACGGGCCGGCGTCCGGGTGCCGGGCAATCACAGTGCCCGCCCGGTCGAAGATGGTGAGCTGAGAACCGGCGGGCAGGTCGGCTTCCGCGACGATCCGACCGAGCCAATCGGTCCTGAGACCCGCGACGAGAACCAGTCCCGCTTTTTTTCTCCCATCGAGGACGGGAAAGGCAAAGGGGAGGACGGCCTCTCCCGTCACCCGTCCGATCAGGTACTCTCCCACCGCAAAGCGGCCATTTTGGACGGCCTCCTGGAACATGATGCGGTCCGCCAGGTTGACCGGCTCTCTCAGCCCGCCGGGCGCGCACGCCACCTCCCCGTCCGGCTGGACTACCAGCAGGGCCGCAAACTGCGGGAACTGGGAGACGATGGACCCCACGAACTCCTGGCACTGGGCCGACTCCGGGCGGGATACGGCCGGAACCAGCGAGACGGCAGCCAGCACGTGGTGCGCCGCTTCGACCAGTGCGGCTTGTTCATCCCGTGCAGCGCGGGCCACGCGGAGTGCCTCTTGCTGGGCGCTCTCCCGCGACACGCGGCGCATGGAGACCCCATTCCACGCGATGAGGGCCAGCGCCGGGAGCAAGGCCAGCAGCACGAGGAGCGTGATGCGGGTACGAAGGCTGGAGCAGGGGAACAACCCCACGGATCACCTCGTCATGGCAGGGTAACAAAATGGGATGAGCAAGGCAGGTCTTTCGAACCTCCGTCACCGTCCTGTCCCCGCCGTTTCAGAGAGGGCTTCGGGTTACCAAGGCCGACCAAGGCCGATCGAGACCCGAAATCTCCGTAGGGCCCTGGCAAGTGTCGCGCTGAGATTCCCTGGCCACCGCACTGCAACACCTTGGTCTCAGCTCCCGGCCCGTTACGCGGCGTGCCCCTCGGCCAAAATCTCGGAGATCTGTGGCACCGTCGATGGTACCCTCTTCCCGTAGCGGTCAGCTCCCTTCCTTCCCCCCGTGCGAAGGGCGTCGCGTCCCGGAGGCGGAGCGCAGGGACGGCTCTCCGGGGCCTCCTCTACGCCGCAGTACATCGATCTCGACGGGGCGTCGTCCCCGGCGGCCAGGCAGACCCTGTCCTTGCCCGACTGCTTTGCCTCGTACATGGCCTGGTCCGCGCGCTGAAGCAGGTCTTCGTAGCAGACCATGTTCTTGTCGGAGTAGGTTGCAACACCAATGCTCGCCGTGACCTGCTTTCCCTCGAGCTTCTCCACGGAAAGCTTCCTCACGAGCTCGCCCATCCTGCATGCAAAAATGTTTGCGCCGCTTGAATCCGTGTTCGGCAGGAGGATCGCGAACTCTTCGCCGCCGTAACGAAACGCAACGTCGCTCTTGCGAAGCGCCTGACGAATCAAGTTGGCAATCTTCTTGATCACTACGTCTCCCATAAGGTGTCCGCAGATGTCATTGACCTGCTTGAAGTCGTCGATGTCGATGAAGACACATGAGAGCGCCGTATCATACCTTCGTGCTCTGGAAAACTCCTCTTCCATTCTTGTGTGGCAGTATTGGTGACTGTAGAGCCCCGTCATACTGTCTCGAATGACGAGGTCCTCGAGAAGTTTCTTGCTCGAGTGAATCGTCTCGAAGAGAACGGCGTTCTCCAAAGCGTTTCCGGATATGTTTGCGATGACCTGGCACAGTTTGACGATCCTCTCCGTGATGCCCCCCTTCAGAGGCGAGGACGTCCTTAGGAAGAATGATCCGATGACATGCTGCTTCTTGATGATGGGTACGACGAATATCGCGTTGTCGGACAGCCCCTTGATCTTTTCCCTCACCGGTTGCATGAGGGGGTTGCTCCCGATGTCCTGCAACACCACGGGCCGCCGCGTCGTCATGGCCTTTTCGATTTCCGGATATTTCCCCAGATCCAGAATGATCTCCTGATTTTCCGGGAGGTCGCTGCTCGCCTTCACGATCAGGTCCCCCTCGTCCGTTATGCAGAGGATGGAGCAACGCGACACGTCGATCGCTTTGGCCATCTTTTCAACGATGATGTTCAGGATCTTTCTAGGATTTCTCGTGACAGAGATGATCTCTGTCAGCTCCAACAGCAGGAGTAGGTCTCTGTTGTCCAAGTCCGTGTAGTAGTTCCGTGCACGCAAGTGTGCGTCGATTCTGGCCAATAGCTCGATTGCATCGATCGGTTTCATGATGTAGTCATCGGCGCCTGCGTGCAGGCCGTCGATGATGTCTTGTGTCTCCGAATGCAGTGACAACAAGATCAATGGTATGTACTTTGTTTCATTCGCTTCCTTGAGCTTCAGGCAGATGGAGGAGCCTTGTTGGTCGGGCATTTCCATGTCCAACAGGATCAAGTCTGGCGGCTCTGTCTGACACGAAGCGATTGCCTCCGCAGCGTTAGATGCCTCTATAACGATATGTTCACTGTTTAAGGAACCCTTCAATGTATTGCGGGAGAAGGGATCGTGCTGGATCAGAAGTATTCTTGGCATCACTGTCCTCGCCTGTTCGAATCGGTGGAGCCGCTACAGGGGGAGCTCGGGCGAGGCAGACCTGCGGGGGGCCCCGTCTGACTGACCCCGGCCTCGCCGTGGGCGAAGGATGGGCACCCGTCCGACTGGGCCTTCGGGAAATGGGCCCCGGCGCGGCTGCACGGCGCAAGGAGAGGAGAAACGGGGCACGGCAAGGGAGCCCGCCGGGGCCCGTGAGAGCCACGGGGGCGCCGCCGGCGGACAGCGTGCCTCGGTGCCGAGGACAGGACCTTGTTTCGGCGAAGAGCCATCGATCTTCCCGTTCGTTAGCCGGCTTCGGATCCCCTACAGTGCCCGTGGTCTCCCTCGGGAAGCCCGCCGAGCGCGCAGGATGAGGTATTAGTCGGACGACAGGGCCGGGCACTTTAGCCGCAGATACTCCGGGGAGAAGGTCGTTGGGGGCGGCCGTTGGAACAGGCGCAGCCGGCCATGGGTGGAAACGACGAACTGCCGGGCTTTCTAATCTCGGTTCCCCACGTGGCCATCTACGACCAGTGTCCGTCCTGAAAACCCAAGGTGCTGAAAATATTTCAGATTACAGGCCACATTGGACTTTGTTTTTGCCTCGGGTGCTGTTAGTGTGTTGGCCTCAACCTATCGGAATCATAGGGTGATTACTCCGAGAAGGGAGGCCTGGATGCGCCGAGTTCCACCGGCAGAGGAGCCCGTCGACGACATGATCGACTTCGCCGGTAAGGTTCTGGCCTACACCGACGGACTCGACCAGGCCGGTTTCGTAGCGAGCAGACTGACCTGGCTGATGTGCGCCAGCTGGCCGAGGCCGAAGCTGAACTGAAAACTCGTCAGGCCACGACGAACGGCAGAGGAGCGTGCCCGTGGTTGAAGAAATCTTCCAGAACTTCTTTCGGGCGCAGATTCCTCTTCCGGATTCTCCCCTAAAGTTCATTAACTCCTACATGTTCAAGGGACGGCCGAGAAACTTGATCGTCGATACCGGCCTCAATCGTGTGGAGTGCAGGCGCGCCATGGCTGACGCCGTCCGCGCCGTGGGCATCGACCTCGCGGAGACGGACTTTGTCATCACCCACGCGCACGCCGACCACATCGGCATCGCCAAAGAACTCGCGGGCGATCAATCGCAGGTCTTCTTGAGCTCAGCAGATGCTTTGCTGTTGAGCAAATGGACGAGTTGGGAGGGACTGTTTCCGATTGCCGCCAGCTATGGGTTTCCCAAAGAGGAGTTGGATCGGGGGATCGAAGGCAACCGGAACATGGGTTTCCGCGGGGAAGACGTGCCGGAAACGACCGCGCTGGAAGAAGGGCGGACTTTCTTGGTCGGTGCCTACCGCCTCGAGGCGGTGGCGACACCGGGGCACTCACCCGGGCACACCTGCCTCTACGAGCCGGAACGGAAGCTTCTCCTCTCCGGCGACCACATCCTCGACGAGATCAGCCCGAACATCACCTCCTGGCGTCTGGGGAACCCGCTGAACGATTACCTCGCCAGTCTCCGAAAGGCATATGAACTGGATGTAGAATGCGTGTTGCCGGGGCACCGGAGCCCCTTCCGGGATCACCGCCGCCGCATCCGAGAGCTGCAAACCCATCACGAGCAGCGGTTGGAGAACGTTCTCTTCCTCCTCGACCAGGGGGCACGGACGCCGTATGAATTGGCCGCGGGTATGAAATGGGACCTTGCCGGCTCTTGGTCTCGGTGGGCGTTCACCCAGCGGTGGTTCGCCATGGGGGAGGCACTAGCGCACTTGCGTTACCTGGAAGCCGAGGGCGCGGTCGAGGAAGAAAGACGTGATGGCTTGGTCGTCTTCCAGCGACGCTCGGCTCGCCACTCGCTCTAGGCTGAGAGATGCACGTTGCCGATTCCATGGATTATCGGAAGACAGAAGCCGCTGCCGCCGTCGGGCCGCCGGGAAGAGCCGCCCCGGGTGCCCCCCTGCCGCGACCCCTTCGCCGTACCGTTTCGCCTGCTCGCCATTGCCGGGAAGGCAGACTTCCTGGTCACCGGGGGCCAGGACCTCTGAGGCTTTCCGGCGAGATCCCGTGCCCCGTCGTCACCGCAGAGGCGTTTCTCCGGGGTCCTGCCTTCTGTGGGGAAAGACCCGCAGGAAGGGGATCCAGAGGACCTGGACATCATCGCGCCACCCCGGAAACCAGGCCCTCGACCGTCGACCGAACCGGGGTAGCTCCATCCGCTCCACGTCGGCGTACTGGTTCACGGGATGGCCCCTTCTCCCTGGGTGAGGTGGATGCAGTGGGCCAGGCACACGTTGTCGGCACAGGCCGGCAGGAGGCCGACATCGAGCCGGTGGTGGCACAGGTCGCACTTGACGGCTTTGGCCGCCGCCTGATCGAAGGCGACCGCCTCGAAGGGGCAAGCGTCGAGGCGATCGATGAAACGATGATTCGGTTTGGCCTCGG
>CAZYJP010000023.1:0-13937 GCA_964647795.1 uncultured Thermodesulfobacteriota bacterium | reverse complement strand
CTCTGGGCGGCCTATGCCGCAGCACTCGCCGGACAGCGCGGTCCAGCCCTCGCTCTCGGCCACCTGCCACGGGAGGCCCATCTCGGCGAGTCTGGCGAGGAACGGGTCGGGATCGAACTGCTCCGGGTTGAAGACTCCGGCGCCTCGCCAGTGGCCGCCGAGCATCATGGCGGCTCCCACGACGGCCGGCACGCCGGTGGTGTAGCTGATGGCCTGGGAGTTGGTCTCCCGATAGGCTTCTTCGTGGTCGCAGATATTGTAGACGTAGACCTCGCGCTTCGCCCCGCCCCGGATTCCCCGCGCCACCACGCCGATGCAGGTCTTGCCCACGGTGAGAGGCCCGAGGCTGCCGGGGTCCGGGAGCACCGCCTTGAGAAACTGGAGCGGGACGATCTCCACCCCCTCGTAGAGCACCGGGTCGATGCGGGTCATGCCCACGTTCTGGAGCACCTCGAGGTGCTTGAGGTAGTTGTCGGAGAAGGTCATCCAGAACTGGGCCTTGCGGAGGGTCGGGAAGTGCTTCGCGAGGGACTCCAGCTCCTCGTGGTACATGCGGTAGATGGCCATGGGGCCGATCCCCTCGGGGAAGTCGTAGGTGCGACGGGTGGTGAGGGCGGGGGTCTCGACCCACCGGCCGTCCTCCCAGTGGCGGCAGGGAGCGGTGACCTCCCGGATGTTGATCTCCGGGTTGAAGTTGGTAGCAAAGGGCTGGCCGTGGCTGCCGGCGTTGGCGTCGATGATGTCGAGCTCGTGGAGCTCGTCCAGGCGGTGCTTGGCCGCCCAGGCGGTGAAGACATTGGTGACGCCGGGGTCGAAGCCGCTCCCGAGGAGCGCCATGAGGCCCTTCTCGCGGAACCGGTCGTGGTAGGCCCACTGCCACGAGTACTCGAACTTCGCCGTGTCGCGGGGCTCGTAGTTCGCCGTGTCGAGGTAGTCCACCCCGGTCTCGAGGCACGCGTCCATGATGGTGAGGTCCTGGTAGGGCAGGGCCACGTTGAGGACGAGCGCCGGCTTCTCGTGCCGGATCAGCTCCACGAGCTCGGGCACGCGGTCCGCGTCCACCTGGGCCGTGCGGATGGGGACCCGGAGCTCCGCCGCGATGGCGTCGCACTTGGACCGCGTCCGGGAGGCCAGGGTGATGGCGGTGAAGACGTCCGAGGCCTGGGCGCACTTGTGGGCCACGACCCGGCCGACCCCCCCTGCTCCGATGATCAGCACCTTGCTCATGCGTCGTCTCCGTCGGGTGGCTCCGTTTCGGGTTCGGCCGTTCCTGGCGGCGAGGGCGCCCCGGAGCGGGTGTCCGTGCCCCCGGAGCCGTAGTAGGTATAGCCGCGCAGCCCGGTTTCGAAGGCCGCCGTGAGCACCCGCCGCTGCTGGCCGTTGATGGCCCCCTCGCGCACGGCCCTCTCGGCCTTCTCGCGGAAGCGGGTCGTGAGCTCCCGGGGATCGTACTCCACGTAGGAGAGCACGTCCTCCACCGAGTCGCCCTCGATCTCCCGGACGTACTCGATCTCGCCGTTCTCCCCCACCCGCACGCTGGCGACGTTCGTGTCGCCGAGCAGGTTGTGGAGGTCCCCCAGCGTCTCCTGGTATGCCCCCACGAGGAAGACCCCGATGAGGTAGTCCTCGCCGGTCTTGAGCTCGTGCACCGGCAGGGTGCGCGCCACGTCCTGCAGGTCGATAAACCGGTCGATCTTGCCTTCGCAGTCGCAGGTGATGTCCGAGATGATCGCGTGCCGCGTCGGCGGCTTGTCCAGCCGGTGGATGGGCATCACCGGCAGGATCTGGTCGATGGCCCACACGTCGGGGAGCGACTGGAACACGCTCAGGTTGCCGTAGTAGACGTCGCTCATGGCTTCGGCGAGGCCCTCGAAGTCGTCGGGCACGTAGCGCATCCGGTCGAGCACCCGCTGGATCCGCTGCATGGCGTACCAGAAGATCCGCTCCACCAGCGCCCGCTCCCGGATTCCCATCTGTCCCCGCTTGAAGAGCTCCCGGGCCTCGTCCCGGTAATAGATCGCGTCGTGGTAGTTCTCCTGCAGGTTCTTCTCGCGGATGTTGGCCGCTGCCTCGCGGATGTTCTGGGTGATGGAGCTCGCGTCGTCGGGGACCGCGGGCAGGCTCTCGTCGCCGGAGAAGCGGCTCGCGTCGAGGACGTTGAAGATCAGGACGGAGTAATAGGCCACGGTTGCCCGGCCCGACTCGGTGATGATGACGGGGTGGGGAACCCCGGCCTCGTCCATGACCTCCTGCACCACCTCGACCACGTCGCGGCAGTACTCGTCCAGGGTGTAGTTGCAGCTGGAGGAAAAATTGGTATGGGACCCGTCGTAGTCCACCGCGAGGCCCCCACCGAGGTCGAGCATGCCCATGGGCGCCCCCTCCTCGATGAGGCCGACGTACACGCGGGACGCCTCCATGAGGCCCACGCGGATCTGACGGATGTTCGGGAGCTGCGACCCCAGGTGGTAATGGAGCAGCTGGAGGCAGTCGAGCATCCCCTCGGCCCGGAGCAGATCGACCGCTTCGACCACCTGGGAGGTGCTCAGGCCGAAGACGCTGCGGTCTCCCCCGGACTCCTTCCAGTGCCCGCTGGCGGTGGAGGAGAGCTTGATCCGGACTCCCAGCAGGGGCTTGACTCCGGTCTCCCGGGAGAGGCGGATGATGAGGGGGAGCTCGTTGAGGGTCTCGATGACGCAGACGCAGTTGAGGCGGATCATCCGCGCATAGAGCGCCAGGCGGATGAAGTGCTCGTCCTTGTACCCGTTGCACACCAGAAGGGCGTCGGGGTCGTCGAGGTAGGCCATGGCCGCGATGAGCTCGGCCTTGCTTCCGGCCTCCAGGCCGTGGTGGTACCGCTTGCCGAAGGAGGTGATCTCCTCGATCACCTGCTGCTGCTGGTTGACCTTGATGGGGAAGACGCCGCGAAAGGCGCCCTTGTAGCCATAATTCTTCATGGCCGCGGCGAAGCTCTTGTTGAGGAGCCGAATGCGCGACGCCAGAATGTCCTCGAACCGCAGCAGGACGGGCAGATCCTGGCCGCGCTCCCGAAGGCCGGCAACGATCTCCACGAGGCTGGCCGAGGCTTCCGGCCGGGAGGCGTCCGGGCACACGCACACCTCGCCCTTCGGGTTCACCTTGAAGTAGCCGGCCCCCCAATTGTCGATCCCATAGAGCTCCCGGGCCTGGTCTACGGTCCACTTGTCGTGCAGTTGCTCGAGGGTCTTCGATTTCATCGCGATTGCGCGCCGCCTTCCTGTGTACGCCGGGTCCGTTGGGGGCCGCGGGGTGCTCTCTCCTGCCGGTGCCGCTGCGCTCCTGCGGCAGAGTCCCCCACAACCTTCGGGTATTCTCGCCCTCTTGCCGGACGGGCGCCAGAGCAGAGGGAAAGGCTGATACCCCGGAACCCTTTGCGTGTCAACCGCTTTGGGGACGGAATGTGGGGACGGAAACCGCCTCTGTCGACTCGCGCAAGGTCATTCTTCACCACACGCCGGGTGAACCTTCATCCAGAAGGGTCGTCAGGGGGTCTTCTCGGGCGCGGCCCCGAGGCCGTCGGAGCCGGGGGTCTCCCGTAACTTCCTGCAGTCGCTGGTCGTCCGGGTGCTGCCCGGCGTGTTGGCACGCCCCTTGCTGTGTGCTCTTCGGCGACACGGCTCTCCCGGCACGTTGGGGGGAAGCGAGCACGCGCCGGCCATCGACCGGTGGTGCGGTCCCGCCGGCGTGCTGGTCCGCCGGGATCGGGGCCGGGCCACCGAGCGAACGGGGGAAGACCGAGGAAGGAGATGCCCGTGATCACCGCCGGCATCGATATGGGCAGCAAGAACATCAAGGTCGTGGTGCTGAGGGACGGCGTCGTGGCCGCCTGGACTGCCGGAACTGCCGGTTTCGAGCAGAGCGCCCTTGCCGCGGAGCTGCTCGTCAAAGCCCTGGAACAAGCTCGGGTGACGCGGGAGGAGCTTGCCCACGTGGCGGCCACGGGGGCCGGGCGCAACATGGTGGATGTCGCCGACTCGCGGGTCACCGACATCACGGCGGCGGCCCGCGGCGCCAATTTTCTCTTTCCCGGGGCCACCACGGTGGTCGAGGTCGGGGCGGAGGAGAGCCGGGGCATCAAGACCGACGGTCGAGGGAAGGTCGTCGACTCGGCGGTGAACGAGAAGTGCGCGGCCGGCTCGGGCAGCTTCACCGAGTCCATGGCCCGGGCACTGGGGATGACCCTGAAGGAGTTTGCCGAGAAGAGCCTGGAGAGCTCGGCGAAGATCCCGATGAACGCCCAGTGCACCGTGTTCGCCGAGAGCGAGGTGGTCTCGCTCATCCACTCGGGCACCGACAGGAAGGACATCTCCCGGGCGGTTCACGACGCCATCGCGAGCAGGGTCTCGTCCATGGTCCGCCGGATCAAGCTCGAGGGAGACGTGGTACTCCTGGGCGGCCTGGCCTACAACCCGGGCTTCGTGCGCTGCCTCAAGGAGAATCTCTCTGTGGAGGGCCTCAAGATCCCCGAGAAACCAGAGTTCGTCGACGCCCTGGGCGCCGCGCTCATAGCAGCCGAGCGCGCCGCCTGAGAACCGCGGCGAGTCACGCGTCACGGGAGCCAATCCATGGGCGGGCCACGAAAGGAATTCTGGAGATGGCAGGAAGAATCCTGGGTCGATCCCGACCAGAGCTGGAAGGACGCGCAGGTCATCACCCAGGGGATCGACGTCGGGAGCGTGAGCTCCGAATCGGTGATCTGCCTGGACGGTGAACTCTATGCCTACAACACGGTGCGCACCGGGGCCAACTCTCCGGAGTCGGCCCAGAGCGCGATGGTGGGGTTGTTCGAGAAGACGGGACTCAAGTTCGACGACATTCACTACACGGTGGGCACGGGCTACGGCCGTGTGAACATCCCCTTTGCCAACAAGGCCATCACCGAGATCGCGTGCCACGGCCGGGGCGCCAACTATATGGGCGGCCCCGGGGTGAGGACCATCCTCGACATGGGAGGCCAGGACTGCAAGGGCATCCACGTCGACGAGCGCGGCAAGGTGACCAATTTCTTGATGAACGACAAGTGCGCGGCCGGCACCGGCCGGGGCATGGAGGTGATCGCCGACCTGTTGGAGGTCCCGATCGAGGAGCTCGGGGTCAGGTCCTTCGACATCGACGAGGAACCCCCGGCAGTATCGGACGTGTGTGTGGTCTTCGCCAAGAGCGAGGCCATGGCCCGCCTCAAGGACGGCTGGAGCAAGAACAAGGTGATCGCGGCGTACTGCCGGGCGATGGCGGAACGGGTAGCGGCCCTGCTGGAGCGCATCGGCGTGGAGCCGGACTTCTTCGTCACCGGCGGGATTTCCAAGAACATCGGGGTGGTGCGGCGCATCGAGAGGATTATCGGGGTCGAGGCCGTGAAGACCTCCTTCGACACCCAGATCGCCGGCGCGGTGGGCGCAGCCCTCTTCGGCCACACGCTGTATCTGAAGGAAAAGAAGAAGTGACGGGTGGTGGGCGGTGGTCGGCGGTCTGAGGGTGCCGCGCGGCGGGTGAGAGGGGAGCCTTGCCGGACACGCTACCGGAGCGAGTCGATGATCGCGAACTACGGGTACAGCGATGCCGAAGGGGTGTTCTACATCACGATCGATACGGCCCGGTGCGCCGGGTGCGAGGCCAAGCCCTGCATTCCGGCTTGCCCCCGCGCCTTGTTTCGGGAGGAGGAGAGCCCCTGGGGCGACACGGCGGTGACCATCGACGAGTGCAAGCGCAAGAAGCTCAAGTACGAGTGCTCCGAGTGCAAGCCCAGTCGCGGTCGGCTGCCGCTGCCGTGCGTGAAGGCGTGTCCCTTTGACGCTGTCTCCCACAGCTGGTAAACAGGCGCCGGAGGGAGAGGCCATGGGTTCACGTTCCGTTCGTCCGGAGGGTCTCCGGGGGGGGATCCCTCTCCAGGGGGCCGCCGTCGCCGCGGTGCCGGCTTCGGAGGGCGTCTACCAGCTGTACGACGGCGGGGGAGCCGTTCTGAAAATCCGTGGGGTAGTCCACCTCCGCGGTGCCCTCGAGGACGAGCTCGCCGCGGGGAAGGCCGCCTATTTCTGCTATGAGGAGCACACCCTGTACAGTTCCCGGGAGTGTCATCTCCTCCAGCAGTACCTGGCGGAGCACGGCCGCATGCCCGGAAGCGACGACCTGGACGACCCGTTCTGAGGAGCTAGGCCGCAGATGGGGAAGGCGCCCCCTCCCAAGACCGACCCGAGCCGTCTCTCCGCCGAGGGGTGGCGGCGCCGTTGCGTGGCCTCGCCACCGCGGCTCTCGGAAGCCGTGGAGACCTACCGGCAACTCGGGTTCGAGGTTCTTCTCGTCCCGGTTCTTCAGGAGTGCGCTGCCGAGGGGGGCGCCGGGGCATGTACGGCCTGTTTCGAGGCGGACGACGATCCGAATCGTTCTCAGGTCATCTATACCCGTCGCCAGGCGGGCGGAACAGACGAGCTCGAGGCGTTGCTCTGAAGCGGCAGCGGTCGCCAGCCAGAGGAGGAGCAGCCCATGAGCCTGAAGATAACGGTGCGAGTGCTCAAGCCCCAGGATATCGACGCGATCGTCGGCATCGACGAGGAGGTGACGGGCATCGCGAGGCCCGAGTACTACGCACACAAGCTCCAACTCTCGGATCTCCGGGACGCCCAGATCAACGCTTCCCTCGTGGCTGAGGCCGACGGAAGGGTCGTCGGGTTCCTGATGGGGACGGTGTTCTTCGGGGAGTTCGGCATTCCGGAGCCCTCGGCGGTGATCGACACCTTGGGTGTGGCCCCGGAGTACCAGGACCGAGGGGTGGGCGGTGCCCTGTTCGACCAGTTCCGGGCCAACATGAGGGCAGCCCACGTGGACAAGGTGTACACCCTTGTGGACTGGAAGGACTTCGGCCTCCTGAAGTTTCTGGGGAACATGGGGTTCGGGCCGAGTCGGCGCCTGAGCCTCGAGTGGCCGGTGGTGTAAACGGCCGGGGATCGGCCTCCACCGCGGAGGTTTCTCCCGGGACGACGCCCCAGGGGAGCCCTCCGGGCGGGCCGCCGGAACGGTCCGGCGGGACTCCAGAGAGGGGGGAGACGGTCGCCGTATCGCGTCGGCGGGCGTGTGCGCCACGATCTTCGAGGGATTCGTGGCCGGCGCCGCGGGGTGCAGCACACGGAGAACCCAATGAAGAGGGCCGGGCAGCGGGACTGCCAGGGGCCCTTCCCGCTCCACCAAGGACCTACTTTTGGGAGGTGACATCGTGAGGGAACTGAAGGACGTGGTCTTCGTCAGCGCCGTGCGCACCCCCATGGGGAAGTTCGGCGGCACCCTGAAGGACATGAAGGTGTACGATATTGCCGCCTTCCCGATCCGCGAGGCCCTGAAGCGGGCAAACGTGGCCGGGGCGGAGGTGGACGACGCCATCATCGGGTCCTGCCGGCAGGCGGGGAATTTCGTGAACCCCGGCCGCACGGCCGCCCTCAAGGGGGGCTGTGGGCCCCAGACCCCGGGTGTGACCATCAACAAGGCCTGTCCCGCCGGCATGAAGGCCGTGAGCCTCGCGACCCAGCTCATCCAGGTGGGCCAGGCGGAGGTGGTCCTGTGCGGCGGCATGGAGAGCATGTCCACCATCCCCCACCTCGTGAAGGGACACCGGTGGCAGGGTTTCCGCATGGGGCCGGTGACGCTGGAGGACGGGTGGACCGACTCCCACGACCCGGTGGCCGACCTCTCCATGGGCCTGACCGCCGAGAACCTGGTCGAGAAATACCAGTTGACCCGGGCGGGCATGGACGAGTTCGCGGCCCGAAGCCACCAGAAGGCAGAGGCGGCCCAGAAGAACGGGTGGTTCGATGCCGAGATCACACCCGTGGTGATCCCGGGGGACCGGAAGAACCCGGATGTCACTTTCGACAAGGACGAGTCGATGCGGTACGGCGCGACGGCTGAGCAGATGGCCAAGCTGCCAGGCGCCTTCAAGAAGGACGGCCTGGTGACGGCGGGCAACGCCTGCGGTCTCACGGACGGGGCGGCGTTTCTCGTGGCCATGAACCGGGAGCAGGCTCAACGGCGCGGGGTGAGGCCCCTCTTCTCGGTCGTGGACTACACCCAGACCGCCGTCGACGGCAAGGTCATGGGGGAGGGGCCCGGCGTGGCCATTCCCAGGGCTCTCGAGCGCGCGGGCATGGCGCTCTCGGACATGGACCTGATCGAGGTCAACGAGGCGTTTGCGGCCCAGATTCTGGCCAACGAGCGGATGCTCGGGTGGGACCCCGCCCGGCTCAACGTTCACGGCGGCGCCATCGCCCTGGGGCATCCCACAGGGTGCTCCGGGGCCCGGATCCTCGTGACCCTCTATCACGCCCTCAAGCGTTTGGACAAGGAACTGGGGGTCGCCTCCATCTGCGGCGGCGGCGGGTCCAGCATGGCGATGGTCATTCGGCGGGAGAGCTAGTCACACCTTCTCGGCAGGGTGAAGGGATTTGGAGGATGCCCGCCTCTCCTGCACGAGAGCAACGCCATCCCGCCGGTCCTGTGCTCCTGCCCAACCCGGTTTCTTAGGAGAGGCGAAAATGGTCGATTTGACGGGGAAAGTAGCGATCGTCACCGGAGGTACCCGGGGGATTGGGGCGGAGATCGTGCGCACGCTGGCCCGCTGCGGCGCGGATGTGGCCCTGAACTTCCGAAAGAGCGCCGCCGAGGCCGAGGCCATGGTGAAGGAAGTGGAAGGCCTGGGCCGCCGGGCCGTCGCGGTTCAGGCAGACGTCGCGAGCTTTGCCGACGCGCAGCGCATGGTCGACGAGGTGGTGGCAAAGCTCGGCGGGATCCATATTCTCGTGACCAACGCCGGGATGAACTGGGACGGAGTGGTCTGGAAGATGACCGAGGAGCAGTTCGACCGGGTCATCGAGGTGGACCTCAAGGGCACCTTCAACTATCTCCGGGCCTGCGCCCCGGTGTTCAAGGGGCAGAGTTTCGGGCGCTTCCTGGCCATCACCTCGATCAACGGCCTGCGGGGGAAGTTCGGCCAGACCAACTACTCCGCCGCGAAGGCCGGGGTGATCGGTCTCACCAAGGCCGCGGCCAAGGACCTCGGGAAATTCGGGGTCACCTGCAACTCGGTGGCGCCCGGCTTCATCCTCACCGAGATGGGCGAGAGCATGCCGGCGGAATTTCGGCAGACCGCCGTGGACGAGTCGGCGGTCAAGCGGGCGGGCGCGCCGGAGGACGTGGCCTGGCTCGTGGCCTTCCTCGCCTCGGAGTGCGGCCGCCACATCACCGGAGAGGTCATCAAGGTGGACGGAGGCCAGTACATCTGAGCCGGCACCGGTCACTGATCACGGGTCACCCTTCACGGAGCGGAACGACATGAGCGACTACCAGTTTCTGAAGGCCTGGGACGCGGACGGTGCGGCATGGATCAGCATCAACCGGCCGCCGCTGAATGTCATCGATATCCCGACCATGATCGAGTTCAACACGGCCCTTACGGCGCTCAAGGCCCGGGAGGGCGAGGTGCGGGCGCTGGTGATCACCGCCGAGGGGGACAAGGCCTTCTCGGCAGGGGTGGACGTGGGCGATCACACCCCCGACAAGGTCGACCGGATGATCGAGGTCTTCCACGAGATCTTCCGAAACCTCGACGGCCTGGAGATCCCCACGCTGGCGGCGGTGAAGGGTGCGGCCCTTGGGGGGGGGTGCGAGCTCGCAATCTTCTGTGACATGATCGTGGCGTCGGACACCCTCAAGATCGGCCAGCCGGAGATCAAGGTCGGCGTCTTCCCCCCTCTCGCGGCCGTGGCCTTGCCGTACCTCATCCCGGAAAAGCGCGCCTTCGAGATCATCGCGGGCGGCGAGGTGATTCGTGCGCCAGAGGCCCTGGCCTTGGGGCTGGTGAACCGGGTCGTTCCCCTGGCCTCCTTCGACGAGGAGCTCGGGAAGTTCCTCCGGGTCTTCACCACCCTCTCGGGAACCGTGCTTCGGAGCACCAAGAAGGCCATCCGGGCCGCTCGGGGACAAGCCTTCCCCCAGGCACTGGCGCGGGTGGAGAGGATCTACCTTGACGAGCTGATGCCCACCGAGGACGCCCAGGAGGGACTCGCCGCGTTC
Source organism: uncultured Thermodesulfobacteriota bacterium (assembly GCA_964647795.1). GTDB lineage: Bacteria > Desulfobacterota > Deferrisomatia > Deferrisomatales > JACRMM01 > JBFLZB01. The sequence goes on along the minus strand of CAZYJP010000023.1, from coordinate 3,842 downwards.
CTCGAGAAGCGGGCCCCGGTCTGGAAGAACCGGTGAAAAGGTAGGGGGCGCGGAAGCCGTCCCCCCGGCCCTCGGGATCTGGGTGCGGCGGACGGGCAGTTGAGCGTTCCGCAAGGCTTCGGCAAGGGGCCGCCCTCATGTGGGGGGCTTCCCCGTAACCTGCAGTAGAGGGAGGACGACAGATGGCTATTCCGACAAAGATTCAGACCTGGCAGATGGTAAGACCAACCAATCCCAAGACCGGCGAGAAGGGCGTCCTGGAACGCGCCGAGATCGAGGTGCCCGCCCTTGGTGCGGGTGACGTGCTCATCGAGGTGGCGGGCTGCGGCGTCTGCCACACGGACCTCTCGTACTTCTACGATGGGGTCCCCACCGTGTCCCAGCCGCCCCTGACCCTGGGGCACGAGATCAGCGGGACGGTGGTCGACGGCCCTTCCGGCTGGATCGGCAAGGAGGTGATCATCCCCGCGGTCATGCCCTGCAACACCTGCGCCATCTGCGCTTCGGGCCGCGGCAACCGCTGCCTGGCCCAGAAGATGCCGGGCAACAGCCTGGACGTGTACGGGGGATTCTCGAGCCACATCGCCGTGCCCTTCCAGGACCTGTGCGTGGTGGACAAGCGCGACGTGCCCCTCTCCCACCTGGCCGTCATCGCCGACGCCGGCACGACCCCTTACCAGGCGGCCATTCGTGCGGACCTCCAGCCCGGGGACAACGTGATCGTCATCGGGGCTACCGGCGGTGTGGGCATCTACATGACCCAGGTCGCCAAGGCGTTCGGGGCGGGCCTCGTCGTCGCCATGGGCCGAAACCAGGAGAAGCTCGACCGGAATCTGAAATACGGCGCCGACGCCTCCATCAACATCAAGGACAAGGACGACAAGGCGATCAAGGGCGAGCTCAAGAGCATATCCAAGGAGAAGAACGTTCCCTCGAACTTCGGCTGGAAGATCTTCGAGTGCACCGGCACCAAGGGCGGCCAGGACCTGGCCCTGTCGCTGCTCTCCTTCGTCGGCAAGTTGGTGGTGGTGGGGTACAGCATGTCGAAGAGCGAGTACATGTTCTCCAAGCTGATGGCCTTCGACGCGGATGTCATCGGAACCTGGGGCTGCCTGCCCAAGTACTACCCCGAGGTGTTGAAACTCGTTCAATCCGGCAAGGTGGCGATCGAGCCCTTCCTGGAGACCCGCCCCATGAGCACCATCCGCGAGGTGTTCGAGTTGCAGCACGCCGGCAAAATCGAGCGCCGCGTCGTGCTCGAGCCCGACTTCTGAAGACGTCGCCCCCGGGCGTCTTGCCCGGCGACGCGACCGCCGGCTCCGCCAAGCGGCCTGCTCAGTGAGTAGAACGAGACCCTTTTCACGACGCAGGGGCAATTCCCCTGCAAAACCTTCCATCGAAGGAGGAGCTCTATGAGTCTCGAATGGCTTCCCAGGGACAACGAGATGAAGGACCACGCTCTCATCGGGGGCGAGCACTGGGGCACCGAGGCGCCCTGCACCGTGTACGAGAAGCGGCCCCTCATGGACGAGCAGGGCAAGGTCGTTCCCGGCCTGTACTCGGCGTGGATCACGTTGAACAACCCGAAGCAGTACAACTCCTACACCACCGAGATGGTCAAGGGTGTGATCGCGGCCTTCAAGGCAGCCTCCGGGGACCGGAGCGTGGTGGCCACGGTGTTTACCGGCGCGGGGGACAAGGCCTTCTGCACCGGGGGGAATACGGTGGAGTACTCCCAGTACTACTCCAAGCGGCCGAACGAGTATGGGGAGTACATGGACCTCTTCAACGGCATGGTCGACTCGATCCTCGACTGCAAGAAGCCGGTCATCTGCCGGGTGAACGGCATGCGGGTCGCCGGCGGCCAGGAGATCGGGATGGCCTGTGACCTGGCGATCTCCTCCGACCTGGCGGTGTTCGGCCAGGCCGGGCCCAAGCACGGCTCCGCCCCGGTGGGCGGCTCCTCCGACTTCCTGCCGTGGTTCCTTTCCGCGGAGGATGCCATGTGGAGCTGCATCTCCTGCGAGATGTGGTCGGCGTACAAGATGAAGGCGAAAAACCTCATTTCGAATGCGATTCCGGTGCTCAAGAAGGACGGCAAGTTCGTTCGCAACCCGCTGGTGTACACCGACACCTATATCAAGGACGGGGAGATCGTCTACGGCAACGTGAAGACCGGCGACGAGGCCAAGGCGGGCAAGGCCCTGATGGCGGAGTGCACGACTGACTTCGAACTTCTCGACAAGGAAGTCAATCGGCTGGTGTGGAAGTTCGCAAATCTCTTCCCCGGCTGCCTGCAGATGTCGGTGGACACGATCCGGTCCAAGAAGAAGTTCTTCTGGGACCAGGCCAAGCTGCCCAACCGTCACTGGCTTGCGGCCAACATGATGGGGGAGGCCTTCCTGGGCTTCACCGCCTTCTCCACCAAGAAGATCACGGGCGAGGACCTGATCGACTTCATCAAGTACCGCCAGCTGATCGCCGAGGGCGCCCTCATGGACGAGGCGGCCTTCGAGGCGGTGCTCGGGAAGCCCAAGGGCTAATCCCAAGCCGGAGCCATACCACGAGCCGGGGCCCCTTGGGCCCCGGCTCCATTTTCGGCTCGAACTGGAGGGCGGCGCGTGGTGCAAGTACCGTTTCCCGAAAGGACCGACTGGTCCCGGGTCCTGCTTGTCGTCAGCGCCGGCATTGCGGCGGCGTGCCACCAGGGCAAGGTCCCGCCCAGTCTTCCCCTCTTGCGGGCCGAATTGGGGCTCAGCCTGGTTGCTGCCGGGTGGCTCGTTTCCTTGCTCGGCATGGTGGCGGCCTGCGGCGGCGCCGTTGCGGGCATCACCGCTGACCGCCTGGGGCACCGACGGTTGGCGCTCTTCGGGCTCGCGGTCACCGCTGTTGCCAGCCTCGCGGGCAGTCTCGCTCAGGGGACCGGGCAGTTGTTGCTGACCCGCCTCTTCGAGGGTGTGGGGTACATCGCCATCTCCGTGGCCGGTCCCGTCCTGATCGTGCAGGCCACTCGCCCCTGGGACCAACGCATGGCCCTGTCGGTCTGGTCCGCGTTCATGCCGGCGGGGACCGCCCTGATGTTGTTTCTCTCCCCGCTGTTCCTACACACGGTCGGCTGGCGGGGTCTTTGGGTGGTCAACGGCCTCATCGTTGCCGGAGTCGCGATGCTCATGGCGCGGGCCGTCCCTCGCCCCGCGCCGCGCGCAAAGGGCGTTCCGATCCAGTTCCTGACCGAGCTGCGGAGAACCCTTTGCAGACCCGGGCCGATCGTCCTGGCCCTCTATTTCGGCGCGTTCGCCCTGCAGTACATGGCCGTGGTGGGATTCCTGCCCACGCTCCTCATCGAGGAGCTGGGATTGGGCAAGGGCACGGCAGCGGTCCTGTCCGGGGTGGCGGTGCTGCTGACCGTAGTCGGCAACCTGGTGGGAGGCTGGCTCCTCCACCGGGGGGCGCGCCGTTCCCTCATCCTGGGGATGGCCAGTGCGGTGATGGGGCTGTGTTCACTGGGAATCTACAGACCCAGCCTGGCGGAAGGGCTGCGTTACGCCTTTTGCCTCCTCTTCACCGGCGTGGGAGGCATCATCCCCGCGTCCTTGTTCGCCGCCGCCCCGATTCATGCTTCTTCCCAGCTCGCCTTGGCCACGACCACCGGTATCATGATGCAAGGGGGCAATTTGGGGTCCATGCTCGGACCACCGGTCGTGGCAGCGGTGGTGGCCGCTGGGGGAGGGTGGCACGCGGCCCCTTGGCTGCTCGCAAGCGCCACGGGTCTCACTCTGGTCCTGGCCGTGTTGCTGGACCGCATCGAGACCGCGGTCTCGCCGCGCCGCAGCGCCGGCCGA
>CAZYJP010000022.1:0-14422 GCA_964647795.1 uncultured Thermodesulfobacteriota bacterium | reverse complement strand
GTCGCCGGGGCCCACCCAGCCCGGTGCCAGTTCCCGGCCGAAGAGGCCCAGCGACCCCAGGAGCCCGAACTCGCCTAGGTCTCGGAGTCTCACGCGGCAGGGGCCTCCCCGCCCGGCTCCGCCTGACCGGGGCCCTCGGGCCGGAGGGCCACCGCCAACACCTCGTCCAGGGTCTGCACCAGGTGGAAACGCAGGGCTTTCTTGAGCTTGGGGGGCAGCTCCTCCAGATCCTTGCGGTTGCGTTCCGGAAGGATCACCTGCTCCAACCCGGCCCGCATGGCGGCCAGGCATTTCTCCTTCACTCCCCCGATAGGAAGCACCCGCCCCCGCAGGGTGATCTCGCCGGTCATCCCCACCGTGTGGTCCAGGGGACGGCCGGTCATCACACTCACCAGGGCCGCGGCCATCGTGACCCCGGCGGAGGGCCCGTCCTTGGGGATCGCGCCCGCGGGCACATGAATGTGGATCTCCCGCTGGTCGAAGAAGTCGTCGACCACGCCGAGGGCCGCCGCCTTGGAGCGGGCGCACGACAACGCCGCCTGGGCCGACTCCTTCATCACGTCGCCGAGCTGCCCGGTGAGAATGAGCTTGGATGCTCCCCTCAGGGTGCTGACCTCGACGTGGAGGATCTCGCCCCCGGCCTGGGTCCAAGCCAATCCGGTGGCCACGCCGACCTGATCCTCCTCCACCTCCGTCTCGGGGAGGAAGCGGGGCGGTCCCAGATAGCGATGGAGGTTGCGTCGGGTGATCCGGTACTTCCTCACCCGTCCCTCCGCCACCTTCCTGGCCACCTTTCGGCAGAGATTCGCCACCTCCCGCTCCAGGTTGCGCAGGCCTGCTTCGCGGGTGTACTGGTCGATCAGGAGGTTGAGCGCATCGTCGGAAAACTCGATGTACTGCGCGCCGATCCCTTGCTCCTCCATCTGGCGTCGGATCAGGTAGCGGCGGCAGATATGGAGCTTCTCCTCCCCCGTGTACCCCGAGAGGTGGATCATCTCCATCCGGTCCAGGAGCGCCGGCGGGATCGGGTCGATAAAATTGGCAGTGCAGATGAACATCACCTTGGAGAGGTCGAAGGGCACGTTCAGATAGTGGTCCTCGAAGGTGCTGTTTTGAGCCGGATCCAGAACCTCCAGCAGGGCCGACGCCGGATCGCCCCGGAAGTCCTGGCCGATCTTGTCGATCTCGTCGAGCATGAACACCGGGTTGCGCGCACCGGCCTTCTTGATGCCCTGGATGATCCGGCCGGGCATCGCACCCACGTAGGTGCGCCGATGCCCCCGGATCTCGGCTTCGTCCTTCACACCCCCCAGGCTCATGCGCGCAAACTTCCGGCCCATGGCCCGGGCGATGGAGTGACCCAGGCTGGTCTTTCCCACCCCCGGCGGCCCGACGAAGCACAGGATGGGGCCCTTCGCCGCGGGCTTGAGCTTTCGCACCGCCAGATGTTCGAGAATCCGGTCCTTGACCTTTTCCAGATCGTAGTGGTCCTCGTCCAGGATCCTCTTGGCCCGGGGGATATCGATGTTGTCCTTGGATACCTTGCGCCAGGGCACCTCCACCAGCCAGTCGATGTAGGTCCGGATCACCGCGGCCTCGGCGGAGGAGGGCGGCATGTCCTTGAGCCGGTTCAGCTCGCGCTCGGCCTCCGCCCGGGCCTCCCGGGGCATCTTCGCCTTCTCGATCTTCTCTCGAAGGGACGAGGCCTCCTCTCCCCGCTCGTCGGCGATCCCGAGCTCCTCCTGGATCGCTTTGAGCTGCTGCCGCAGGAAGTAGTCGCGCTGGCTCTTGTTCATCTCCTCCTTGGCCGCCGACTTGATCTTGGCCTGGACCATGAGGACCTGCAACTCGCGATCCAGAAGGGCGTGGACCCGCGCGATCCGCTCCTTTGGCTCCACCGCGTCGAGAACCTGCATGGCATCGGGGACCTTGAGGTTCACGTTGGCCGCCACGATGTCGGCCAGGCGGCCCGCATCCTCCACGTTCTCGAGGATCATCATGATCTCGGTGGAGATCCCCTTGCCCATGTTGATGATCTCGTCGAGCTTCTCCCGGACCGAACGCATCAGGGCCTCGGCCTCGAAGTCGCTCTTACCCGCGGGGATCTCCTCGATCACCTCCACCTGGACCCGGTAACCGGGGCTGTCGCTGAGCACGGCCTTGCGCCGGGCGCGGCTCAGGCCCTGCACCAGCACCTTCACCCGGCCGTCGGGGAGCTTGAGCATCCGCATGATCATGGCCGCGGTGCCCATAACGTAGAGGTCGTCGGGCTCCGGCTCGTCGGTGGCCACTTCCTTCTGGGTGGCCAGGAAGAGCATCCGATTGCCCTGGAGGGCCTCGTCCACCGCGGCCACGGACTTCTCGCGCCCCACGAAGAGGGGCAGGATCATGTAGGGAAAGACCACCACGTCCCGCACCGGGAGCATGGGAAGCACGTCGGGGATCTCGAGGGCCTGGGGCACCCCCTCCTCCCCCTCGGGGGCTTTCAGGATGTCGTCGCGTTCGGACATGGGATCACACCCTCAGTCGATGGGGATCTGCCGGTATTTCAGCCGCCGGTCGATCACCCGGGGAATCCGGACCTCCAAAACTCCTTCGTCGTAGCGCGCCCTGCCCCGGACGGGGTCGCCCGCCACCGGCAGGACGATGAGGCGCTGAAAGGGCCCAAAACGGCGCTCGATGCGCAGATAGGTCCACCGCTCGGTCTCCGGTTGCTTGGTCCCCCGGATCACGAGGAAGTTGGGAGCACCGTAGAGCTCGATCGAGTCCCGGTCGGCTCCCGGGAGATCGACGCGTACGAGGATCTCCTCCTCCGTCTCGATGACGTCCACGGGCGGTGGAAGCGTCTTGTCCTCGAGCCCCGTGGCGCCCAGGTCCTCATCGAAGAGACGGCGGAAGAGGGCCTCCACCTCCTGATGGAAGTAGCCCAGGCGTTCCAGGATGTCGCGGGGAATCCGGCTCATGGCCCCCTCGGCAGCGGCTAGTCCGGCGGGTCGGTGGCCGGATCATAGCGGCGGCCCCGGGGAGCGTCAAGAAAGCAGCCCGAGATGCGCAGTCGTCCCGGTGCCGGGCCCCGGGAAGGCCTCACTCCGGGGGCGCGAGCATCTCGGCGAGCTCGTCCCGGCTGAAAGACTTCAGGAGCCGAAGCCCGAGGGGATGAACGCCGCGGCTGCCGCGGGCCGCGAGCTGGGCCGCCGGCTCCGGGAGGGCCACGACCGAAAAGAAGTGACGGCGCGGATGCAGGCCGCCCTGATGGCGAAATTCCGGGAGTCGACACAGCGCGTCTGAGGGGCGGCAGTCCGGCGGGCCGACTCACCGCCGCTCCGGCGCCTCGGAAGATCAGTACCGCTTTCTCAACGGTCTTTCCCGGGAATCGGGGGAATCCATGTCCGGGCTGATCCGCCAAGCGGTGGAGGAGCTCCGGGAGACACGTAGTCAGGCGGCAGAGCACGCGATCGCTCTCCTGGGAGCCTTCGAGGCGGACCGAGACGACGTGTCGGTGTGCCACGATGCCTATTTTCCCGAGGAGGCAGGCCGGTGAGGATCTTTGCCGACACCTCGGGCCTCTTTGCGGCCCTCGTGCGCAACGACCGCAAGCACGGGGAGGCAAAGCCTTTGCTCTCGCGGCTGATCGAGACCGGCGCGGAGGTCTACACCACGAGCTATGCGCTCCTCGAGACGTTCGCTCTGCTCCAGTCGCGGGCCGGATTGGAGGCCGCGCGGGCCTGCGAACACGCGATCCGCCCTCTGCTGCGCGTCACCTGGGTGGACCAGGACCTGCACCGCCGCGCTCTTAGCCGCCTCGAACGGCTCGCGACCCGCTCCGTGAGCCTCGTGGACTGCACGAGCTTCGAGACGATGGCGGAGCTGGATCTGAGGGCCGCTTTCGCCTACGACCCCCACTTCGAGGAACAAGGTTTCATGCTCCTGCAAACCGTCCGGGATCTGGTGGAGTCAAACCGGTAGGAGCTTTCCAGCGGCCGGTGGGATCCGGGGCGAACCACCTTGCGCACCCCACTTCGACGGAACCGCCCGTCCCGCGACTTCCATGTGCACGTGGCGCGTGGAGCGAATGGCGTGGCGCTCTCCTGGCATCAGGGAGCGATCTGCCCCGCTTCCGTATCCGTTTCCTTCTCCCCGAAAAACGCCGCCACGTCTTCCCGGCGGCGGGTGCGGGGAAAGGGGGGGAGACTATCGAGGAGGAAGCGCCCGTACGACTTCTCCAGGAGCCGCCGGTCGAGGATTGCCACGACACCCCGGTCGGTGGCTCGGCGCAGGAGCCGCCCGACCCCCTGGCGCAGCGCCATCGCCGCCGCCGGCAGTTGGTAGGTGGAAAAGGGCGACTTCCCGAGCGCCCGGGCCCGCTCGATGCGCGCCTCCACGAGGGGCTCCGAGGGGGTCGCGAAGGGAAGCTTGTCGATGATGATGGCGGACAGGGCCTCTCCGGGAACGTCCACCCCTTCCCAGAAGGACTGGGCACCCAGGAGGACCGAGTGGGTGTCCCGGCGGAAGGCGTCGAGGAGCACCTCCCGGGGCGCCTGGCCCTGGACGAGGAGTGGGTAGGGGAGACGGCCAGTGAGGGCCTCGGCCACCACTCGGAGCACTCGGTGGGAGGTGAAGAGGCAGAAGGCCCGACCTCGGGAGGCCTCCAGGATCGCCCCGATCTCCTGGGCTGCCCGAGCCGGAAAGGAGGCGTCGGCTGGATCGGACAAGCCGGCGGGAACGTACAGAAGCCCCTGCCGGGGGTGGTCGAAGGGACTCGGGACCGCAATCTCCGCGGCGCCTTCCGGCACGCCGAGTCTCGCCCTCAGGTAAGAGAAGCTGCCCCCGGCCCCCAGGGTGGCCGAGGTGAGGATCACCGGGGCCGGACCGGAGAAGAGGCGGGCTCGGAGAGTGGGCCCTATCTCCACGGGGGCCGCATGGAGCGCGGTCGATCGGCCCCGCATCTCGAGCCAGCGCACCTCCCCGGGCTCGGGTTCCTCCGCGAACCGGGCCAGGTCGACCCGGACTTCCCGGCTTCGCCGGAACAGGGCCTCCCACTCCTGGCTCTCGGCCTGCCGAGGCCCCAGCCGGTCGAGCCAGTGGTCGAGGGCCCCCAAGAGCGCCCCCAGAGCGCGACGAGGGGCATCCCCCAGAGGGCCCCGAAGACGCACCGGGACTTCCGCCCGGGGCAGGCTGCCCCAGAAGGCCTCGGAAGCCTCGGCTGCTGCCGCGAGCGCCTGGGCCAGGGGTCCGTCTCCCCTTCCCAGGGCGGCAGAGGCGTCCCTGGCGAACTCCCCGACGCGGTGGGACCCCACGCGGACTCCGAAGTACTGGGTCGCGACGGACTCTAGGTGGTGGGCCTCGTCGAAGACCGCCGCCTCGTAGCGGGGGAGGACCTCCCCCGCCGACGCGGAACGCACCGCCAAGTCGGCGAAGAAGAGATGGTGGTTCACCACCACCGCCTGGGCCCGCTGGGCGGCGCGGCGGTGGGTCCCCAGGTGGCAGTGCTCCTCCTGGGGGCACTTGCCTCCCCAGCACGTCTCGGAGGTGGAACAGACCTCCCGCCAGGGACCGAAGTCGTCGGGGAGATCTTCGAGCTCCGCCCGGTCGCCGGTACGGGTGGCCCCGGCCCACCGCTCCAACCGCCCGTAGAGGCGGGCATCGGCGGCGAACCGGAAGAGGGGCTGCGCCCGAAACTGCTCGAAGCGGCGCAGGCACAGGTAGTTCTGACGCCCTTTGAGGAGGGCAACCGACACGGACCGCCCCAGCGCTCTGGCCAGGAGGGGCACGTCCTTCTGAAGGATCTGGGACTGCAGCGTCTTGGTGGCGGTGCTGACCACCACCTTCTTCCCGGCGAGCAGTGCCGGAACCAGGTAGGCCAGGGTCTTCCCGGTGCCGGTCCCCGCCTCCGCGAGCAGCACCCCCCCCTCCCTCAGGGTGCGGTACACGGCGTGTGCCATGTCCACCTGGCCCGGCCGGGACTCGTACCCCTCGAGGCACCGGGAGAGGGGCCCCGCCGAGGAGAAGAACCCCTCCACACTCATCCCGTCAGGGGTCACCACCAACGCACCGATGCGCCAAGATGGGGGATGGCGGCGCCCGGCAGCCGGAGCCCGCCGCTCCCTTTCGAGGCGAGTCCGGGGAACCCCGGCCCCTTCCGAGACAGGGACCGCGGACCGCGGACGGCACGGCGACGGGCACGGGCTCCCAGGGCCTTCGCTTCCGACTCTCGGTGGATATCCGGCATGCGGATTCCTTGTTGCGGCGGCCGGCCGCCGCTAGAATGCGGCCCCATGAGGATTCAAGCCGACCTGCACGTGCACACGGTTGCCAGCGGCCACGCCTTCTCCACCGTGGAGGAGATCGCTCGCGAAGCGGCGGCCCGCCGCCTTCGCGCCGTGGGGATCTCCGACCACGGTCCCGCCATGCCGGGCGGCCCCCATCTCTATTACTTCCGGGCCCTGCGGTTCCTGCCGCCCACCCTCCACGGGGTCCGCCTGTTGAAGGGGGTGGAAGCGAACCTGATGGACCGAAGGGGTGGGCTGGACCTGCCCACGGACCTGCTCGGACGCCTTGACTACGCAATGGTCGGGTTTCACGAAGGGTGCGGGTTCCAGCCGGCAGCCCCCGAAAAGAACACTCGGGCGCTGATCTCCGCGATGCAACAGCCCCGCGTGAAGGTGCTCACGCACCCGGGCAACCCGGGGTTCCCGGTGGACGTGCATGCCCTGGTCGAAGCCGCTCGCGACCTGGGCGTGGCCCTGGAGATCAACAACACCTCCGTCGGCCAGTCGCGCCACGGAAGCCTGGAGACCTGTGCGGCCCTGGCTGCTGCCGTGGCCCGGGTGGGGGGCCTGATCTGCCTGGCCTCCGATGCCCACGTGGCGTGCAGGGTCGGAGAGGTCCGGGAAGCCTGGCAGGTGGCGGAGGCGGCCGGCGTAGCGCCGGAGCAGGTGGTGAATCGGACCTATACCGGGCTCCTGCGATTCCTTGGGCTCGAAGACGACGGAGGGGTCTAGCCCAGGGGCCGGGCCTCGGGAGCACCGGTCACTTCCTCGACATGAGAGATCCGCTCCCACGGGATCTCCAGCATCCCCATCGAGGAACGCAGCATCAGCGCCCGCTCTCCCATTTCCACCACGACTCCCCGGTACTCCACGCCCGACGCCACCACCCGAACCGTTCTCCCCCCGAGTCTGCGCCAATCGCTCACGTACGCCTCCTCGCCTCGCTCTCCCGCCGACCGCGACCCTCCCCGGCCGAACGATCACTCCTCGATCCAGTCCACCAGGTGTACGGTCCTCTTGGCCCGGTCCCGCTGGAGAACCGCCCGGGCCGTTCGCACCACGGGACTCTCTGCAGCCGCCGGCACACCGGCGCTGAGAAACACCCGAAATCGAACACTCTCCACCGTAAGGTTCTGGCTCAGGGCGGCGAAGTTTGCCACTGCCGAGAAGGCACGGTGGGGCCGAAGGTCCGAGACCCTCTCCACGTGCTGCTCCCCCAGGTCCTCGTAGAGCGCTTCGGCATCGTCGCGGGTAATGGCATCGTCGAGGCTCAGGAGGACTGGCACGGTCGCCGTGTTGACGTTGAGGGCCCGCTCCGAGCGGACGTCGACGTGGGGAATGAGACTCCGGAGCACCTCCGGAGTGTACCCTTCCACCCGAGCCAGATCCTCGAGATGGTCGAGGGGTGCGTTGGGGACGGTGAAGTCGGGGTGTGTCTCGTACGGGCCGTCCTGATCCTCGTCGATCCAGTCCAGGAGAGCGTCGACGAGGTCTGCCGGGGCTGCCCCCTCCAAGTCCAGCGCGTCCAAGAGACGGCGGTAGGCGCCGACCTGGCTCGGTACGGCCCTGCCCCGGTCGTCGACCAGGGAACCGAGGGGGAACTTTCCGTCCAGATCCTCCACCGCAACGGAGAGAATCCCATCCCCCAGGGGAACCGGGGGAATGACCCCGCTCCAGAGCTCCCCGCGATGGTCCACGGAGTTTTCCTCTGCGTCGGCGAGGAGCAGCGCCGAAGCCACGGCCACTCCCGACCGGAGGAGGGCATGGGCCTGAAGGGCATCGCGCAAGTTCACTGCGGAGCGCAGCTTCAGCCGGGCCTCGCGCTGGAACTCCACCACCAACACCGCCAGGAGGCTGATGAGGAGCACCACGAGGAGAAGGGCCGCACCCCGCTGGGACTTCACGGCGGCCCCCTGCGCGCCCGGTACACGGGGGTCGACGACCGAAAGACGCGCTCCTCCTCCCCTTCCCCCAAGGCGACCTCCACCGACACGGCCAGGGGAAGGAGCGGCTCCGCCTCCCTGGCGGCGCTGTCCCATCCCTCCAGCCACTCGGACCCGTCGTAACACAGGACTCGGAAGCGGGTCACCCGGGGCAGCACCGAGTAGGGCACCCCGCCCTCTTCGGGATCGCCGTCCAGGTTTCGGGACTCCCGGCGCCGCAGGCGTGGGACTCCGTCGTCGTCTCGTTCCACCAGGTAGCCCACCTCGGCCTCTCCTCCCGGCAGGGAACCCGGAAGAGGGCTCAGGCGGGTGACGAAGGACAGCGTCGCCCAGTCGTCCATCCCGGTCTCCGCGACAAAACGCGTCGCACGGGCACGAAACTCGGTGCCCGTCGAGGTGAACGCGGAGGCAAGCTCGTTGACCAGGCGGTCGAGCGCCATCGCGGCCGCGTGGGCTTCACGCGACGCGGCGCCGGAGAGGGCGCGGGAGCGAGCCGCCCCCGAGTACGCTCCCTGGATCAGGCTGAGAACCAAGGCCATCAGGGCCAAGGCGAGGATCACCTCCAGGAGGGTGAAACCCCGCCTCACGGCTGCTCCTCCACCGCATAGTAGAGGATCTCCGTGGAGGTCCGGTCGCCCCGCTCGGGCCAGAAGACGGCGATATGGACCAGGCGGACCCGATCGAACTCGGTGGTCTCCACCCGCCGTTCCCAGGAGTACTCGGGGAAATCCTCCCCGAAATCTCCCCGGTCCTCCCCCAACTCGGGGAAACCCTCCACCTCGGTCTCGGTCAGAATCTCCCTCGTGAGGAGGGTCGCGGTCATCAGTCGCCTCGCCCGGGCTTCCTGGCGGGCTGCCGAGGTGTGGGCCGAAAGGAGCACGGTGAACGCCGACCCGAGGATGGCGAGGGCCACCAGCAACTCCAGGAAGGTGAACCCCCCGCAGATCCACCCGGGGCAGCGCCGGCGATGCAGGCTGCTAGTCGGGGTCCACGCGGTCATCGAATATCTCGACTTGCCCCGGAAGGGAGCGGATCACCACCGTGTACCGGTTGCCTTCGTCATCCTCCAGGTGAACCCAGGTGGGGGTGGCGTAGCCCTGGGGGAGGAAATGCGTCAATGCGCGGCCCCGGCTCATCAACCCGTCGATCGAGGTCTCCACCTCGCGGAGGCGCAGGCCCTCGGGCAGGCGAACGAGGCCTGCGGGAAGGCCGGGGGCATCGAGGTAGTCGCGCTCCTCCTCATCCCACTGGCCGGCCCGGTAGGTTTGTTCCTCGAAGTCGTAGATCAGAGCCAGGCTTTTTTTTTGAACGTTGCTTCTTCATGGAGGGCTTGCGCCGTGGCCCCGAGGCGCCGGAGGGCCTCGTGCTTGCGCCCCTCACCCAGACGGGGCAGGCGGGGCAGGAGGATGGAGAGGGCGACGGCCAGGATGAACACCACGACCGCCAACTCCACGAGGGTGAAGCCGCGGCGCGATGGGTTCACTCGAGCTCCCAGTTGGTGACGTCGGCGAACCTGCCCTCGCCCCCCGGCTCGCCGTCCGCACCGTAGGAGAGCAGGTCGAAGTCGCCGTTATTGCCGGGAGAGAGGTACACGTAGGGGTTGCCCCAGGGGTCCTTGGGGACCATCGCCTTCTCCAGGTACCCTCCCTGACGCCAGCGGGTGGGAACCCGGCCCACCGTGGGCTCCCGCACCAGGGCTTCCAGCCCCTGCTCAGTGTCCGGGTAGAACCCGTTGTCGACCTCGAACTGGCGCAGCGCGTCCTCCAGCACTCGGATCTGGACCCGGGCGGCGGTGATCTTGGCCTCCTCCCCGCGGCCGAACAGCCGCGGCATCACGAGGCCGGCCAGGAGACCCAGGATGGTGAGCACCACGAGGAGCTCAATGAGGGTGAAGCCGGCGTCACGGCGACGCTTGGTCACGGGCATTCTCGATTTCGGAAGGTGAACAGAAGGTCAGCCGACGAGTTGGCTCATCTCGAAGATGGGCAACAGGATGGCCAAGACGACGAAACCCACGGCCAAGCCCATGGCGAGGATCATAAGAGGTTCGAGCAGGGACGTCAAGGTAGCCACCGAGGCCTCCACCTGGCCCTCGAAGGCGTCGGAGACCTTGAGGAGGAGCTCGTCCAGCGAGCCGCTCTCCTCCCCCACGCCGACCATCTGGCACATCACGGAGGGGAATTGCCGGGTAGCCCGCAGGGCGTCGCGCAGGCTGCGTCCCTCTCGCACGTCGTCCCGCACCTGCTCCACAGCCTTCTCCAGCACCGCATTGCCGAGAACCGCCCGGGAGATGTCGAGGGCCGCGAGCAGGGGAACCCCGCCGCTGAGGAGCGTCCCCAGGGTCTTGGAGAAACGGCTCACCGCCACGAGGCGGACGAAGCGGCTCACAGCGGGGGTGCGCAGCACCAACCCGTGGAGTACCAGTCGCCCCGCGGGGGTGCGGCCGTAGCGCCGCAGGGCGAGGAAGAGGAGCACGAGCAGCGGCACGGCGATCCACCCGTACTCCTGAAGCGCATGGCTGGTGGCCAGGAGCATCCGGGTGGGCGCCGGGAGCACCTTGCGCATGTCTGCGAAGACGTCGGTAACCCGGGGCACGACGCTGGTCAGGAGGAACCAGAGAATCCCTGTGCCCAGCAAGGTCATCAGGCAGGGGTAGACCAAGGCTGCCTGGAGCTTCTGCCGAAAGGCCACCGAGGCCTCGAGAAAGTCAGCCAGCCGGCCCAACACCAGGGGTAGGGTGCCGCTCGCCTCGCCGGAGCGGACCATGTTGCGGTAGATCTCGGGGAAGGATCGGGGGTGCTCTCCCAGTACGTCGTGGAAGGCTCGACCCTCGTTGACCCCCTCGCGGATCTGGGAGAGCAGGCGGCTCAGGCGCTGGCTATCGGTCTGTTCCAAGAGCGCCCCCAGGGCGGCCACCAGCGGCAAGCCGGCCCCGAGCAGAGTAGCGAGCTGCCGGGTGAGCATGGCGAGCTCGCCCACCCGGACCCCGCGGGAGAATACGGGTGTCCTCTCCCGGCCGGTGGCCGTCTTTGCCTTGGCCACCTCCGTGACGCGGGTGGCGAACACCCCCTGGCGCTTGAGCTTGGCCCGAACGGCCCGGGGACCCTCTCCGTCGACGATCCCGCGGGCAGCTCGGCCCCGGGAGTCCAGGCCCTCGTACTCGAAGACGGCCACGGCAGCTCCCCTAGATCGCCTCTTCCTGGGTGACCCGAAGCACCTCCTCGGCGCTGGTGACGCCCCTCAGGAGCTTTCGGGTGCCGTCGTCGCGCAGGGTGAGCATCCCCCGACGGCGGGCTTCCTCCTTGATGGTCGCCGAGTCGGCGCCCTTCATGATCAGGGCGCGGATCCCCTCGTCCACCGTAAGGAGCTCGTAGATCCCGCTCCGGCCCCGATACCCGGTGTGCATGCACTGGGGACAGCCCTTGGCGCGGTAGAGATGGCCCTCGGGCAGGTCGGAGGGCTTGAGGCCGAGCTCCGCCAGGCCCTCCGGGGGCGGCAGATAGGGCTCCCGACACGCCGGGCAGATCACGCGCACGAGGCGCTGGGCGAGGATCGCCAGCACCGAGGACGACACCAGGAAGGGCTCGATGCCCATGTCCACGAGCCGGGTCACCGCGCCGGCGGCGTCGTTCGTGTGCAGCGTCGAGAATACCAGGTGGCCGGTGAGGCTCGCCTGAATGGCGATCTCGGCGGTCTCCCCGTCGCGGATCTCCCCAACCATGATGACGTCCGGATCCTGGCGAAGGATGGAGCGCAGGCCCGCAGCGAAGGTGAGGTCGATCTTGGGGTTGACGTGGATCTGGCCGATCCCCCGGAGCTGGTACTCGATGGGATCCTCCACGGTGATGATGTTGATGTCCTCGGAGTTGATCCGGGAGAGGGCCGCGTAGAGCGTGGTGGTCTTCCCGGACCCGGTGGGCCCGGTCACCAGGAGGATCCCGTAGGGCCGGGTGATGAGCTTCTTGAAGGACTCGAGGCGCTCTCCCCCGAGGCCGAGCTCCTCCAGGTCCAGCAGCACGGCGGACTTGTCCAGGAGGCGCAGCACCACCCGTTCCCCGTGGGCCGTGGGAAGCACCGAGACCCGGATGTCGATGTCCTTCCCGGCAATCTTGATCCGGATCCGGCCGTCCTGGGGCAGCCGCTTCTCGGCGATGTCCAGGCCGGCCATGACCTTGATGCGGCTGGTGATCGACGCCTGCAGGTTCTTGGGCGGGTTCAGCACGGGGTACAGCACCCCGTCGATGCGGTAGCGGATCTGCAGCTCCCGCTCGAAGGCCTCCACGTGGATGTCGCTGGCGCGGTCCTTCACCGCTTGGAACAAGACCCCGTTGACCAGGCGGATGATGGGCGCCTCATCCGACGCGTCCAGGAGGTCCTTCGGCTCCTCCAGCTCGTGGGCCAAGGCGTCCAGACCCACCTCGCTGAGCCCCTCCATCAGGTCGCCGGCCCGGTCCGAGCCGAGCTCGTACACCCGATTGATCGCCTGGAGGATCTGATCGGCCGGAGCCAGACAAGGCGACACCGGCCGCCCCAGGAGGACGCGCAGATCGTGGAGGACCCGCAGGTCCTCCGGGTCGGCCAACGCCACGGTCACCCGCCCGTTCTCCTCCGCCAAGGGGAGCACCCTGTGGCGCTTGGCAAACTGGATCGGGACGGGGCGGACCACGTCTTCGGGGATCTCTGCGGGCCGGATTTCGGGGGCTACGGGCAGGCCGAAGGCCTCGGCCTGGGCGTGAAGGAGCGCCTCGGTGCCCAGCAGCCCCAGGAAGGAGATGGCTTCCCCCAGGGTCCCCCCCCGGTCGGCCTGGCCGGCGCGGGCCCTGGCCAAGCCCTCGGCGTCGAGGAGGCCCCTTTCCAGCAAGAGCTCGTCCAGGGGGCGCCTCGACGTCACGGTTGACTCGCCCCCCCCCTGAGGCGGTCCAGGTAATGCTCGAGCTTCTCGGCGGGCTGCAGGGGGGGCTCCCCCGTGGGAGTCACGTGCTCCTCGTAGAGGGACCGCTTGTCCTGGGTCACCTCTTCGAGCTTCGCCATGTTGGTCACGATGCGGGGCGTGAGGAAGATCAACAGATTCTTCTTCCGGCTCTCCTGCCGGGAGCTCCGGAAGAGGTACCCCAGGAGCGGAAGGTCCCCCAGGCAGGGCACGGAAGAGACGGTCATCTGGGTGTCGTCGCTCACCAGACCGCCGATCACGACGGTGGTCTGGTCCTGGACCACCACAGTGGTCTTGGCGGATCTCCGGGTGGTGGACGGGGCGTTGGTGCTCCCCCCCGTGGCCGTGCTCAGGATCTGGCTGGTCTCCTGGAAGAGCCGGAGCCGGACGAAGTTGTCCTCGTTGATCTGGGGGGTGAACCGCAGGGTCAGCCCCACGTCCCGGTACTCGAAGGTGGAGATGGGGTTTCCCAGGGAGTCGAACTTTTCGCTGGTCTTGAAGGGGATGTTGTCCGAGACGACGATCTCCGCCTCTTCGTTGTCGGTCGTGATCAAATGGGGCGAGCTCAGGACGTTGACGTCTGCGTCGGTCTGGAGCGCCCGCAGAAGCGCCCCCACGTTGAGGAACTCCCGCCCGCCGAAGGTCACGGTACCCTTGACCACCCCGAGGGCGAGCCCCTGGGGCACGGCGAGGGGCCCTCCCACGGCAACGTTGCCGATGGTGCCGAAATTGGACGAGGCGAAGCCCGTCAGGTCCCCTCCGCGGGGATCGTCGGTCGTGCGCCACTCCACGCCCAGCTCCAGGGCCTTCTCGAAGCTCATCTCAACGATCAGGGCGTCCACCAGCACCTGGGGACGGCGGATGTCGAGCTTCTCGATCACATCCCGAAGGATCTCGTAGTCCTGGGGACTGGCGATGATGACGAGCGAATTGGTGGTCTTGTCCGCCGTGATCTGGACCGGCTCCTCGAACTCCACCGTGGCCTCGGCCGTTGCCGTCGTCCGGGCCGCCGGCTGGGGTTGACCGGGCCTGGGCCGGGTGCCTGCCGATTTGGAGATGGCAGTGAGCACCGAGGCGACGTTCTCCGCATCGGCGTACTTGAGATAGTACACGTTAATCTTCCCCGAGCCCTTCGGGATTTCCACGTCCAGGGCGTGGATCATAGCCTTGATGTCCGCCATGGTGGTGGGGTCGGCGATCACGATGAGGGCATTGGTGCGGGAGTCGGGGATGATCTTCACGGCGGAAGCCTCGGTCTGCACCTGCTGCACCTGGGCCTG
>CAZYJP010000021.1:0-15069 GCA_964647795.1 uncultured Thermodesulfobacteriota bacterium | reverse complement strand
AAGGTGGCCGCACGGTCGGAGCCGGGGTCGTCACCGCCATCAACGAGTAGCGGCCGCTGGAGTGAATCGATGACGAGCGACAAGATCCGGATCCGCCTGAAGGCGTACGACCACAAGCTGCTCGACCAGTCGGTGTCGGAGATCCTCGACGCAGCCAAGCGAACGGGAGCCCGGGTGTCGGGGCCGATTCCCCTCCCGACGGAGATCAACCGGTTCTGCGTGCTGAGGTCTCCACACATCGACAAGAAATCGCGGGAGCACTTCGAGATGCGGACCCACAAGCGGCTTCTCGACATCCTGGATCCCACCCAGCAGACGATCGACGCCTTGATGAAGCTGGATCTCTCTGCCGGCGTGGACGTCGAGATCAAGCTCTAGAGATCGGGCGGCGCTGAGGGCGCCGTAGGAAGGTAAGGGAGCTCCGATGGCCAAGGGAATACTTGGAAGAAAGCTGGGCATGACCCAGGTCTTCGTCGGCGGAGAAGAGCTCATTCCGGTAACGGTGGTCGAGGCAGGGCCGTGCACCGTGATCCAGAAGAAGACCAAGGACGCAGACGGGTACGACGCCATCCAGATCGGCTTTGAAGAGATCAAGTCGCACCGGGCCACCCGGCCCGCTCTGGGACACTTCAAGAAGGCCGGTTCGGGCGCCCTGCGGATCCTCCGGGAGATCCGGGTGGAGAATGCCTCCGACTACGAGGTCGGACAGGTGCTCAAGGTGGACATGTTCCGCCCCGGCGATCGGGTGGACGTGATCGGTGTGAGCAAGGGCAAGGGGTACCAGGGCGTGATGAAGCGCCACGGCTTCGGTGGGGGGCGAGCCACCCACGGGTCCATGTTCCATCGCCGCCCGGGTGCGATCGGGGCCCACGAGGCGCCAGGAAAGGTCTTCAAGGGCAAGAAGTTGGCCGGCCAGATGGGAAACCGGCGGGTGACGGTTCAGAACCTTCAGGTGGTGGAGGTGGACCTGGACCGGAATCTCATCATGATCCGGGGGGCCGTGCCGGGGGCCAAGCACGGGGCGCTCATGCTCCGCAACGCCGTGAAGCTCGGCGGCAAGTAGGGTTCCGCAGGGACCCGGGAGGCGGAAGTTCGCCATGGAAACACCGATTCTGAACGCGTCCAACGAACGGGTCGGCACCGCCGCGCTGGATGACGAGATCTACTCCGCACCGGTGAACGAGTCGTTGCTCTGGGAGGTGGTGAGGATGCAGCTCGCCGTCCGGCGCCAGGGTAACCACGACGTGAAGTGCCGATCCGAGGTTCGGGGGGGCGGTCGGAAGCCCTGGCGTCAGAAGGGGACGGGGCGTGCCCGGGCGGGCTCCCGGCGATCTCCCCTGTGGAGGGGCGGGGGGGTGATCTTTGGCCCGACGCCGCGCAGCTATGCCTTCACGATGCCCAAGAAGAAGCGAAAGCTCGCTCTGCGTTGCGCCCTCGCGGCCAAGGCGCGAGACGGCGAGCTGGTCGTGGTGGAGGACCTGGGGCTGACCGAGGTCAAGACCAAGGTCCTCGCCCAGACCCTGAGGGGACTCGGCGTCGGGAGCGCTCTGATCGTGATCCCCGAGCGGGACGACGTCATCGAGAAGTCGGCGCGGAACCTGCCCGAGGTCAAGGTGCTGCGGGCGGAGGGCCTGAACGTCTACGATCTGCTCCGCTACGAGAAGCTGGTCCTGCTGCGCAGCGCGCTCGAGAAGGTGGAAGAGAGGCTCTAGCATGTCTAGAACGGTCTACGACATCCTGAAGCGGCCGTTGATCACGGAGAAGGCGACGTTCCTGAGGGAGCGCGAGAATGCGGTGGCCTTCGAGGTGGATCCCGATGCCACCAAGGCGGAGATCAAGCACGCCGTGGAGAAGGTGTTTCAGGTCTCGGTGACGGGCGTGCGTACGGCCATCGTCCGCGGCAAGAACGCTCGGGTAGGGCGCTCCGTCGGGCGCAAGAGCAACTGGAAGAAGGCCTACGTCTCTCTCAAGGAAGGCGACCAGATCGAATTCTTCGAGGGAGTGTAACGAGGCCCACTGACCCGGTGAAACGAGGGATACACCCATGGCGATCAAGCGCTATCGGCCTACGTCGGCGGGACGGCGGTTCATGTCCGTGTCGACCTTTGAGGAGATCACCGAGAAGACTCCCGAGAAGAGTCTGCTGCGCCCGCTCAAGAGGAGCGGAGGCCGGAACAACCGCGGCCGGATCACCTGCCGCCACATCGGCGGAGGGCACAAGCGCCGCTACCGGGTGATCGACTTCAAGCGGGACAAGCGCGACATCCCGGCCAAGGTGTCGTCCATCCAGTACGACCCGAACCGGAGCGCTCGGATCGCCCTGTTGACGTACCTGGACGGCGAGAAGCGGTACATCCTCGCCCCGAAGGATCTCCAGGTGGGGGATCGGCTGGAGGCGGGGTCCGGCGTCGAGGTGCGGCCCGGCAATGCCCTGCCCCTCGGCGGCATCCCGCTGGGGACCCTGGTCCACAACGTGGAGCTCAAGCCCGGAAAGGGTGGACAGCTGTGCCGCAGTGCGGGGACCTACGGTCAGCTGATGGCCAAGGAGGGGGACTACGCCCAGATCCGCCTGCCCTCGGGAGAGGTGAGGCGGGTGCGGGTGGAGTGCTACGCCACGGTGGGGCAGGTCGGCAACGAGGATCACGAGAATCGGCGGATCGGAAAGGCGGGCCGTTCCCGCTGGCTGGGGATTCGTCCCACGGTGCGGGGAGTGGCGATGAACCCCATCGACCACCCCCACGGTGGGGGCGAGGGGCGTACCTCCGGCGGGCGGCACCCCGTGAGCCCCTGGGGCGTGCCTACCAAGGGCAAAAAGACCCGAAAGAACAAGGCCACGGACCAGTACATCGTGCGCCGGCGGAAGTAGGAGCGTAAGCCATGGCCCGATCCATCAAGAAGGGACCGTTCGTCGACGACCACCTGCAGCGGAAGGTGGCCAAGGCACGGGAGACCGGCGACAAGAGGGTCATCAAGACCTGGTCGCGGCGCTCGATCATCATGCCCGATTTCATCGGCTACACGTTTGCGGTGCACAACGGCAAGACCTTCGTACCCGTCTTCGTGACCGAGAACATGGTGGGGCACAAGCTGGGGGAGTTCTCCCCGACCCGTACCTTTCGCTCCCACATCAAGGGCGAGGGTAAGGGCAAGAAGCGGTAGAACAGAGGACGCCCATGCAAGCGAATGCGACGCTACGATACCTGAGGATCGCCCCGCGCAAGGTTCGCCTCGTGGCGGATCTGGTTCGGGGGAAGCCGGTCCAGGACGCCCTGAGCGCGCTGCGCTTCACTCCCAAGTCGGCCAGCCTCCCGGTGCGCAAGGTCATCGAGTCGGCCGTGGCCAACGCGGAGAACAACCACGGCCTCGACATCGACATCCTCTGGGTCCGGGAGATCCGGGTGGACGAGGGGCCGACGCTCAAGAGGTTTCGGCCCAGGGCCCAGGGCCGTGCGTTTCAGATCATGAAGCGCACGAGCCACGTCTCGGTGGTTCTCGAGGAGAAGTAACCAGAGGAGGTGTGCGTTGGGTCAGAAGGTTCATCCCTACGGGTTTCGGGTTGGCATCAACAAGCCGTGGCTCTCCCGCTGGTACGGCGGGAAGGACTACGCCAAGACCCTCCACGAGGACTTGGAGCTTCGAAAGTTCCTGAAGAAGGAACTGGACCAGGCCGGCGTGGCGAACATCGAGATCGAGCGGGTCGCCAACAAGATCCGGGTGGAGCTGCACACCGCCCGCCCCGGGATCGTGATCGGGAAGAAGGGCACGGAGATCGACCGGCTGCGCAAGGTGCTCACGGACAAGACCGGCAAGGAGGTCTTCCTCAACGTCCGCGAGATCAAGCGCCCGGAGCTCGATGCCCAGTTGGTTGCCGAGAACATCGCGTCCCAGATCAAGCGGCGGGTCGCCTTCCGGCGGGCCATGAAGCGGGCCGTGACGGCGGCCATGAAGCTCGGCGCCGAGGGGATTCGAGTGAGTTGCGGAGGGCGCCTCGGGGGTGCCGAGATCGCGCGGAGCGAGTGGTACCGGGAGGGGCGGGTCCCGCTCCACACCCTGCGGGCCGATATCGACTACGGGTTCGCCGAGAGCTTCACCACCTACGGCGCCATCGGCGTCAAGGTGATCATCTTCAAGGGCGAGCTCCTGAGCGACGCCGAGGGCGCTCGACTCACGAAGGGTAGGTAGCCATGCTGACGCCCAAGAACACGAAGTTCCGGAAGCAGCACCGCGGCCGCCGCAGGGGGCTTGCGCACCGGGGCAGCAAGATCAATTTCGGGGACTTCGCCCTCCAGGCAGTGGACGTGGCATGGGTGACGTCGCGGCAGATCGAGGCCGCCCGGATCGCGATCAGCCACCACGTAAAGCGGGGCGGAAGGCTTTGGATCCGGATCTTTCCGGACAAGCCCTATACGAAGAAGCCTCTCGAAGTCCGCATGGGGAAGGGCAAGGGTGCCCCGGAGGGGTGGGTGGCGGTCGTTCGCCCCGGGCGGATCCTCTACGAGCTCAAGGGCGTCACCGAGGACCTCGCCCGGGAAGCCCTCCGGCGCGCGGCTCACAAGCTGCCCATGAAGACGCGGGTCATCTCCCGGGAGGACGTGTATGAGCGCTAGAGAACTCCGCGAGCTCTCGAGCGAGGAGCTGCGCGCCAAGGAGGCGGAGCTCCGCCAGGAGCTCTTCAATCTGCGGTTCCAGCACGCCACCCGGCAGCTGGAGAATACCGCCAGGATCCCCCAGGCGAAGCGGGAGATGGCGCGGGTGCTGACGGTGCTGCGCGAGCGAGAGCTCGCTCGGGCGTGAGGAGCGCGAGGGACGAAACCATGGCAGAGAACAAGCGCGGCCTGAGGAAGCGGATGGTCGGGGTGATCGTGAGCGACAAGATGGCCAAGACGGTGACCGTCCTGGTCGAGGGGCTCCGGAAGCACCCCGCCTACGGGAAGTACGTGACCCGGTCCAAGAGGTACAAGGCCCACGACGAGGAGAACGCCTGCCGCGTCGGGGACAAGGTGCTCATCGAGGAAACCCGTCCGCTCAGCCGCGACAAGCGCTGGAAGGTCCGGGAGATCCTGGAGCGAGCCGTCTGAGGCTGAGGCGGGAGAGAGACGATGATCCAGCAGGAATCCGTACTCAACGTGGCGGACAATTCCGGGGCGAAGCGGGTGTACTGCATCCGGATCGCCGGAGGCTCGCGGAGGAAGTACGCCGGCGTGGGTGACATCATCACGGTCTCGGTGCGGGAGGCGATCCCCAACAGCAAGGTGGCCAAGGGGTCGGTGGCCCGGGCGGTCATCGTGCGCACGGCGAAGGAGATCCGCCGTGCGGACGGCAGCTACATCCGCTTCGACGACAACGCCGCGGTGCTCATCAACAAGGACGGCGAGCGGGTCGGGACCCGCGTGTTCGGGCCCGTCGCGAGGGAGTTGCGGGCGAAGAACTTCATGAAGATCGTCTCCCTGGCCCCCGAGGTCCTCTAACGGGCCGGGAGGAAGGTGGAACATGGGCTCGATCACGAAGATCAAGAAGAACGACCTGGTGGAAGTGATCGCCGGGAACGAGAAGGGCAAGCGCGGCAAGGTGCTGCGGGTGCTCCGTGACAAGGACCGCGCTCTGGTCGAGAAGGTCAACCTGGTGCGCCGCCACAAGAAGGCCGACGCCCAGAGCCAGGGCGGCATCGTCGACAAGGAGGCGCCCCTGCACTTGTCCAATATGGCTCCGGTGTGCGAGAAGTGCGATCGCCCGGTGCGTATCGGGATCAAGGTGCTCGAGGACGCCTCGAAGGTCCGTGCCTGCAAGCGGTGCGGTGAAGGCCTCGACAAGTAACGCCGGGCGGCCGGGAAGGTGAAGAAGATGGCGAGGTTGAGGGATCGCTACCAGAAAGAGATCATCCCGCAGATGACCAAGGCCTTCGGCTACGGCAACGTGATGCAGGTGCCGCGGCTGGAGAAGATCGTGGTCAACGTGGGGGCGGGCGAGGCCAAGGACAACGCCAAGCTCATGGATCAACTCGTCGAGGACCTGGCCCGCATCACGGGCCAGCGGCCCGTCGTGACCCGGGCGAAGAAGTCGATCGCCAACTTTCACTTGCGCGAGGGGCAGCCCGTGGGGTGCAAGGTGACCCTGAGGGGAGAGCGCATGTACGAGTTCCTCGATCGGATTGTCAGCGTGGCCCTCCCGCGGGTACGCGACTTCAAAGGCGTGTCCGGCAAGGGGTTCGACGGCCGGGGCAATTATACCCTGGGCATTCACGAGCACATCATCTTTCCCGAGATCGACCTGGAGAAGGTGGAGAAGGTCAAGGGGATGAACGTGTGCATCACCACCACTGCCGGGACCGACGAGGAGGGCAAACAACTCCTCCGGCTGTTCGGCATGCCCTTCCGCAACTGAGGCAAGGGAGGTATCCGTGGCGACGACAGCGAAGATGGAAAAGCAAAAGCGTGCCCCGAAGTTCAAGGTGCGCTGGCGCAACCGGTGCCGGGTGTGCGGGCGTTCGCGGGCGTTCTACCGCCAGTTCGAGCTGTGCCGCCTCTGCGTGCGCAAGTTGGCCCACGAGGGCAAGCTGCCCGGTGTGACCAAGGCCAGTTGGTGAGGCTTCCCGAGGAGTTTGAGACATGCCGTTGACCGATCCTATTGCCGACATGCTGACCCGGATTCGCAACGCCGTTCAGGCGCGGCACGAAGTGGTGCAGATACCGGGTTCGAAGCTCAACAAGGCGGTCCTCGAGCAGATGCTCGAGGAGGGCTACCTGGCCGACGTCACCTGGCAGGACGACGGCCGCCAGGGGGTCATCCTGGTCCGCCTCCGATACGACAGCCGAGGCGAGTCCGCCATCGACGGGCTGCAGAGGCTGAGCAAGCCGGGCCGGCGGGTGTACGTGGGAGCCGATGACATCCCCAAGGCCCGGAGCGGCTACGGTACCGTGATCCTCTCCACGTCCAAGGGTGTCCTCACCGACAGGAAGGCCCGGCAGCAGGGAGTGGGCGGGGAAGTTCTCTGCTCCGTCTGGTAGGCGAGCCCGAGAGGAGAGTGCAGCAATGTCCAGGATCGGCAAGATGCCCATCGCCGTGCCTCCCAAGGTGGAGGTGGTGCAGCAGGGCCAGAGGATGACGGTGAAGGGGCCCAAGGGTACCCTCTCCCTGGACGTTCACCCCGACATGGTGGTGGATGTCTCCACGTCCGAGATGAACGTGCGTCGGCCCACCGACCACCGCCGGCACCGGGCCCTCCACGGGATGACTCGGAGCCTGCTCCACAACATGGTCGTCGGTGTTACCGCCGGGTTCGAGAAGGGTTTGGAGATCGTGGGGGTCGGCTACCGCGCGAATCTCCAGGGGAGCCAGCTCAACCTCAGCGTGGGGTACTCCCACCCGGTGGAGTTCGCGGTGCCCGGGGACGTCACCGTGGAGGTGAAGGATCAGCGTGCAATCACCGTGAAGGGGATCGACAAGCAGCGGGTCGGCCAGGTGGCGGCGATCATCCGTTCCTTCAAAGCCCCGGAACCCTACAAGGGCACCGGCATCCGGTACGCCGGGGAGCACATCGTCCGCAAGGAAGGCAAGTCCGGCTCCAAGTAGGCCGGACCGCCGAGATAGCGAGGAGCAGCAGAGCATGAACCGACTGGTGGCCAAGCGAGATGCGACCGTCGCCCGCAAGAAGCGGGTCCGCAGGAAGGTGGCCGGGACAGCGGCGAAGCCGCGGTTGACCGTCTATAAGAGCGTCAAGCACGTCTACGCCCAGATCATCGACGACGCGACCGGGCGCACGCTCGTGGCGGCCTCGAGCATGGGACGGGACCTGCGGGAAGACCTGAAGAAGACCGCCACCGTGGAGGCCGCGCGGACCGTGGGGCTGGCCATCGGCAAGAAGGCTCTCGCCCGGGATATCACCCGAGTGGTCTTCGACCGCAACGGGTATCCCTATCAGGGGAAGGTCAAGGCCCTTGCCGACGCCGCCCGTGAGGCGGGACTCCAGTTTTGACCCCGATCGGCCAGCGCGGACAGGAGGGTAGGCTTTTGAGCACCAAGGACCCCAAGAACTTCGACGCCAAGAACGAGGAACTCTTCGACCGGGTGATCCACCTCAATCGGGTCGCCAAGGTCGTGAAGGGTGGCCGCCGGTTCTCCTTCAGTGCCCTGGTGGTAGTCGGCGATCACGCCGGGTCGGTCGGGATCGGCCTCGGCAAGGCCAAAGAGGTGCCGGAGGCGATCCGGAAGGGGATCGAGGCGGCCAAGCGGGCACTGGTCCGGGTGCCGGTGGTGAACGGCACCATCCCCCACGAGATCCTGGGCCACTTCGGTTCCGGGCTGGTGGTCCTCAAGCCCGCAGCTCCGGGCACCGGCGTCATCGCCGGCGGAGCCGTTCGGGCGGTGGTGGAGTCGGCGGGTATCCACGACATTCTCACCAAGTGCCTCGGGACGAACAATCCCCACAACGTGGTCCGGGCGACCATGCAGGGTCTTGCGCGGCTGCGCCACCCCGAGGCGATCGCAGCACGCCGGGGGAAGAGCGTCGAGGAGATCCGGGCCTGAGGGCCGGGAGGTTGATGCCATGAGACTGCACGATCTGAGGCGCCCCAAGGGGGCCGTGAAAGCGAAGAAGCGAGTCGGCCGAGGCCCCGGGTCCGGCACGGGCAAGACCGCCGGTCGCGGCCACAAGGGCGCGAGGGCGAGGGCCGGCTACGGGGGGAAGCAGGGCTTCGAGGGAGGGCAGATGCCGCTGGCCCGCCGGCTCCCGAAGGTCGGCTTCAAGAACCCGTTCCGGAAGGAGTACGCCTACGTGAACGTGTGCGACCTCAACCGGTTCGAGGACGGCACCGAGGTCACGCCCTTTCTCCTCGTGGAGCAGGGCTTGGTCAAGAAGCTCCAGGATGGTGTGAAGATCCTGGGTAAGGGCGACCTGGAGCGCAAGCTCGTGGTCGTCGCCCACAAGGTGAGCCAAGGAGCCCGGCAGAAGATCGAGGCCTGCGGCGGAGAGATAAAGGAGGCCTAGGTGGTCGGGGACTTCCAGGGGATCTCGAAGATCCCGGAGCTGAAGCGGCGGATCCTGATCACGTTCCTGCTGCTCGGCGTGTACCGGGTGGGCGCGCACGTGCCGGTTCCGGGAATCGACGCCGGTGCTCTTGCGGAGTTCTTCGAGCGGCTCCAGGGAAACATCCTGGGGTTGATCGACATGTTCTCCGGGGGGGCCTTGGGGCGCATGAGCGTCTTCGCCCTGGGGATCATGCCCTACATCAGCGCCTCCATCATCCTGCAGCTGCTCACCGTGGTGGTCCCCACCCTGGAGAAGCTCTCCAAGGAGGGCGAGCAGGGACGGAAGAAGATCACACAGTACACCCGGTACGGCACGGTGGTCCTTTCGATCATCCAGGGCTTCGGGATCGCGGTCGGTCTGGAGAACATGGCCGGCCCGGGCGGTGCGAGCGTGGTCATCGCCGGCGGATGGGGTTTCCGGCTCATGACCGTGACCACCCTGACGGCGGGTACTGCATTCATCATGTGGCTTGGAGAGCAGATCACCGAGCGCGGGATCGGCAACGGGATCAGCCTCATCATCTTTGCCGGGATCGTGGCCGGAATGCCGGGGGCCATCTACAACACCTTCCGGCTCATGGGTGCGGGGCAGCTGCACCTGTTCGTGGTGCTCCTGCTCCTGGTGGTGATGGTGGGGGTCACGTTCTTCATCGTCTGGGTCGAGCGGGCCCACCGAAGAATCCCCGTGCAGTACGCCAAGCGGGTGGTGGGGCGCCGGGTGTACGGCGGCCAGAGCACGCACCTGCCGCTCAAGGTGAACACGGCGGGCGTGATCCCGCCCATCTTCGCTTCGTCCCTTCTGATGTTCCCCACGACGGTGGGGCAGTTCATCGATCACCCCTGGGTGCAGAACGTCGTGGGGCTCCTGGCGCCGGGCCAGCTCGTCCACGACATCCTGTTCGTCGCCCTGATCATCTTTTTCTGCTACTTCTACACCGCGGTGACGTTCAACCCGGTGGACGTGGCGGACAACATGAAGAAGTACGGGGGGTACATCCCCGGCATCCGGCCGGGGCAGCGAACGGCAGAGTATATCGACAAGGTGCTCACGCGGCTGACCTTCTGGGGCGCTCTCTACGTCAGCTTCATCTGCGTGCTTCCCACGATCCTGATCAGCCGGTTCGGCGTTCCGTTCTACTTCGGCGGCACCGGGCTCCTGATCGTGGTCGGCGTGGCCCTGGACACGGTCTCCCAGATCGAGACGCATCTGATCACGCGTCAATACGAGGGCCTGATGGGTGCGCGGCGCATCCGCGGGCGGCGGTGACCCGAACCTGCTAGGGCGAACCGAGAGGGAGGGGACGATGAGACTGATTCTGCTCGGGCCTCCGGGGGCCGGCAAGGGAACCCAGTCGACGCGACTCGTGGATCGGTACGGGATACCCCAGATCTCCACGGGGGACATTCTGAGGGAAGCGGTGCGGCAGGGCACAGAGCTCGGGAAGTCCGCCAAGTCTTACATGGATTCCGGGAAGCTCGTTCCCGACGAAGTTGTGATCGGGATCATCGGAGAGCGCCTGAGGGAGCCGGACTGCACCAGGGGGTACATCCTGGACGGTTTTCCCCGCACCGTGGCACAGGCGGATGCCCTGCAGGAGACCGTCGCCAAACTCGGGCAGCGGATCGACCACGTCCTCTCGGTGGAGGTCCCCAACGACGAGTTGGTGCAGCGGCTCTCGGGGCGGAGGACCTGCAAGGCCTGCGGCGCCATGTACCACGTGACGTTCAGCCCGCCGAAGCGGCCCGGTACGTGCGACAAGTGCGGGGGGGAGCTCTTTCAGCGGGACGACGACCAGGAGACGACCATTCGAGCCCGCCTGGGGGTGTATGATGAGCAGACGGCCCCGCTCATCGCCTACTACAGAGAGGCGGGCCTCCTCCGCGCCATCCCGGGGACGGGGGGCATGGAGGAGATCCTGGGCCGGATCACGGCGGTTCTCGAGGGTTGATCGTTCTGAAGTCTGCCCGAGAGATCGAGGAGATGAGACGGGTGAACCGGACCGTCGCCCAGATCCTGCAACGGGTGAGACAGGCGGTCCGGCCCGGGGTGAGTACCCGGCAGTTGGAGGACATCGCCGAAGAGGAGGTGGCGCGGCGAAACGTCGTGGCCGCCTTCAAGGGGGTCAAGAATCCCCAGGGTAGACCCTACCCCTGCTGCCTGTGCACCTCGGTGAACGACGAGGTGGTGCATGGGATTCCCAGCCGGGACCGGGTGCTCACGGACGGGGACCTCCTCAGCGTGGACTGCGGGGTCTACCACGGCGGGTTCTTTGGAGATGCTGCCTTCAGCGTCGTCGTCGGCAAGGGAAACGCGCGGGGCGCTGCCCTGATCCAGGCCGCGGAGGCCGCCCTGGAGGCGGGAATCGGGGAGGCGCGGGTCGGCAGGCGGATCGGCGATCTCTCGGCGGCGATCCAGACGGCGGTCGAGGGCGCAGGTTTCACCGTGGTCCGGGAGTTCGTTGGGCACGGGATCGGCAGGTCCCTCCACGAAGACCCCCAAGTCCCCAACTACGGAGAACGGGGAACCGGGGTGAGGCTTCGGCCTGGCATGGTGCTCGCCATCGAGCCCATGATCAACGACGGTGTCACCGGTGTCGTCGTGGATGCGGATGGGTGGACGGCGCGCACCCGGGACGGCAGCCTGGCTGCCCACGCGGAGCACACCGTGGCGGTCACGGAGCGCGGGCCGGTGATTCTGAGCCGCCCGGACTGAGGGAGGAGACGAGGGCATGGCCAAAGAGGAAGCGATCGAAGTAGAGGGTACGGTCGTGGAGCCTCTCCCGAACGCCATGTTCCGCGTGGAGCTGGACAACGGGCACCGGGTTTTGGCTCACGTCTCGGGAAAGATGAGAAAGTTCTTCATCCGCATCCTCCCGGGAGATCGGGTCACGGTGGAGCTTTCGCCCTACGACCTGACCCGGGGGCGGATCACGTACCGGAAGAAGTAGCCGAGAGGGCTCGGGAGAATCCAATGAAAGTGCGGCCTTCTGTGAAGAAGATCTGCGATAAGTGCAAGGTGATCCTGCGCAAGGGGATCGTTCGGATCATTTGTGAGAACCCCCGGCACAAGCAGCGCCAGGGTTGAGAGACCGGGAGAGGTCGGGGCTGGGCGGCGTGGACCGGGGCTTGTGGATGAGACCGCCCCCGCACCGCAGCCCGCGACGATGAACCCCTCAGAGGAGGTCTGACAGTGGCGAGAGTTTCCGGCGTCGACTTGCCGCGCACCAAGCGTATCGAAGTTGCGCTCACGTACATCTACGGGATCGGGCGTTCGTCTGCGCGGAAGATCCTGAGTGAGGCCGAGGTCGGCGCAGACCGGAAGGCCGGGGATCTCACGGACGATGAACTGCAGAAGATCCGCAGGGTGATCGACGAGAGGTACAAGGTCGAGGGGGACATGCGCCGCGAGGTGCTTGCCAATGTGAAGCGCCTGATGGACCTCGGTTGCTATCGGGGGCTCCGGCACCGCAAGGGTCTCCCGGTGCGCGGGCAGCGCACGCGAACCAATGCCCGAACCCGCAAGGGGCCGCGGCGTCGATAGAACCGGATTCACTGACTCAGCAGTGGAGGAATCATGGCGAAGAGGTCGAGCGGCGCCCGAAGGGTGAAGAAGGTCAAGAAGAACGTTCGCGACGGGATCGCTCATATCCGCAGCACGTTCAACAACACGGTGATCACGATCACCGATCTGAGCGGCAACACCGTCGCTTGGTCCAACGCGGGCGTAGCCGGGTTCAAGGGGTCCCGAAAGAGCACCCCCTTCGCTGCCCAGATGGCCGGGAAGGACGCAGCCGAGAAGGCGATGGAGCATGGGATGCGCAACGTCGTGGTGTACGTGAAGGGGCCCGGTTCGGGGCGGGAGGGCGCCGTACGGGCGCTCCACGCGGCTGGCCTCACGCTCACCGCGATCAAGGACGTAACCCCGATCCCCCACAACGGATGCCGTCCGCCGAAGCGGCGCCGGGTGTAGGCAGAGAGCACAGGAGGTACCGCCTTGGCAAGGTATCGAGGAGCCGTCTGCCGGCTGTGCCGGCGCGAGCGGATGAAGCTGTTCCTGAAGGGCGACCGGTGCTACACGGACAAGTGCGCCGTGGAACGCCGCAACTACCCCCCGGGCCAGCACGGTCAGGGGCGCGTGAAGGTATCGGAGTACGGCCGACAGCTGCGGGAGAAGCAGAAGGTGAGGCGCGTCTACGGGATGCAGGAGGGGCAGTTTCGGATCTACTTCGCCGAAGCCGATCGGTCCAAAGGCGTCACGGGCCTTCGCCTGCTCCAGCTTCTGGAGTCGCGCCTGGACAATATGGCCTACCGGATGGGGTTTGCGAACTCCCGCTCGGAGGCGCGCCACCTGGTGCGGCACGGTCACTTCACGGTGAACGGGCGGAGGGTGAACATCCCCTCGTACCTCACCAAACCCGGGGATACCGTGGGGGTGCGGGAGAAGAGCCGGAAGATCCCCACCATCCTCTCGGCCTTGGAGAACCTCGGGAGCCGCGGTTCCCCCCGTTGGCTCGAGGTCGACGCCAAGGACTTCCAGGGGCGTGTGAAGGAGCTTCCCGCGCGGGACGACCTGACACTCCCCATCGAAGAACACCTCATCGTGGAGCTGTACTCGAAGTAACTTTCCGATGGGCACGGCCATCGGTGGAGGTTGTGGACGTTGCAAGAGAGAAATTGGCGTGAGCTGATCAGACCGAAGCGGCTGGAGGCGGAGCCCGAGACCCTGAGCGCGACCTACGGGAAGTTCGTGGCGGAGCCGCTCGAGAGGGGATTCGGGACGACCCTGGGCAACGCGCTGCGCAGGGTTCTCCTGTCCAGCCTCCAAGGGGCTGCCATCTGCCAGGTGAAGTTCGACGGCGTGCCCCACGAGTTTTCGACGATTCCGGGGCTCAAGGAGGACGTGAGCGAGATCATCCTCAACCTGAAGGAAGTGAGGCTGCGCGCCCACACCGACAAGGCCAAGCGGCTTCGCATCCAGAAGAGTGGTCCCGCCGTGGTGACGGCCGGGGACATCGAGACGGGCAGCACCATCGAAGTGCTCAACCCCGGGTGGCACATCGCCAGCCTGGGGGAGGGCGCGAAGCTCGACGCCGAACTGGTGGTGAAGGTCGGCAAGGGGTATGTCCCCTCGGATCGGAACAAGGACGAGGACATGCCCATCGGCTGGATCGCGGTGGATGCCATCTTCAGCCCCATGGAGAAGGT
Source organism: uncultured Thermodesulfobacteriota bacterium (assembly GCA_964647795.1). Taxonomy (GTDB): domain Bacteria; phylum Desulfobacterota; class Deferrisomatia; order Deferrisomatales; family JACRMM01; genus JBFLZB01. Next base: position 840 of record CAZYJP010000021.1, on the reverse strand, counting down.
CAACGTCCGCGTGGAGCAGGCCCGGGTAGGCCAACGCACCGATTATGACAAGTTGATCCTGGAGGTCTGGACCGACGGGAGCGTGAAGCCGCAGGATGCCGTGGCCTACGCGGCCAAGATCCTGAAGGACCAGGTGCAGGTCTTCATCAACTTCGACGAGGGCAGCGCGGACGCCGAGTCCCTCGAGGAGAGGGAGAGCTACACATACAACCCGAACCTCGACCGCAAGGTGAGTGAGCTGGAGCTCTCGGTCCGGGCGGCGAACTGCCTCAAGGCCGCGAACATCCGGTACATCGGCGAGTTGGTGGAGAAGACCGACGCGGAGATGCTGAAGACCAAGAACTTCGGGCGGAAGTCCCTCAACGAGATCAAAGACATCATGGTGACGATGAACCTCCATCTGGGCATGGAGCTCCACGGCTGGAGCCCTCCGGAGGAGACGTTGGAGGAAGAGGAGGCCTAGCTCGACCCACACTCCCGGTCACTGTGCCTCCGTGGTGACGGATTCAGGCTAGCTCCCAGGGAAAGGAACGACACATGCGCCACAAGATCTCGGGCCGGAAGCTGGGCCGAAGTCCCGCCCATCGCAAGGCCCTGTTCCGGAACATGGTGACCTCGCTCTTCGAACACGAACGCATCCAGACGACCGACGCCAAGGCGAAGGAACTGCGCCGCGTGGCGGAGAAGCTCATCACTCTGGGGAAACGGGGAGACCTTCACGCGCGGCGCCTGGCTCTGGCCTACGTCCGGGACAAGGGCGTGGTCGCGAAGCTCTTCGAGGAGCTCTCCCCCCGCTACGCGCAGCGGCCCGGCGGGTACACGCGGATCGTGAAGGTGGGC
>CAZYJP010000020.1:0-15114 GCA_964647795.1 uncultured Thermodesulfobacteriota bacterium | reverse complement strand
GAGGGCCATGGCGAGGTTGCGCGTGACGAACCACGGCCCGCTCCGGAGCCGCAGTACCAGGGCCGGCGTGGCCGCCGGCGAGAAGGAGCAGAGCGCCTCCACCAGGAAACCGCGCACCGAGACCCGCTCCTCCAGACCCAGGGCCCGGAGCACCGGATCGAGGAGGATACGCTCGTGGGTTTGCAGAAACGCCAGGAGGGCTTTCCTCTCTCCGGGGTCGACGCTTCGGAGCCCCCTGCACGCACGATGAAAAACAGCCTCCACCAGTCGTGGTCGTTGACCTACGAGCCCCGGTAGGGCCCCCTCCACGAGCGCGTGGAAGCGCGCCAGCGCCCCGATCCCCACCCCGTCGGCCCGCGCCTCCAGGCGGTCGAGCAGTGCACTCCCCCAGACCGTGGGGTCGTCCGAGGCCAGCGTCAGGTATACCCAGTCGAGCTGCTCGGCCGGCTCCGCTGAGAGCGCCTCACCGTCGGGAACGAGAATCGGGGGCGCTGCCACTGCGGACAGAGAGTCCAATGACGACGAGTACTCCTCCTCCATGAACGGGTCCTCGTCCAGGTCGAGGAGGAAAGACTCCACGGCCTTCCACACCTCCAAGGCAAATCCGCTGCCGGCGTCTGCCGACAGCCGGCCTTCGACGAGCTCGAGAAGCTCCTTGCCCCCCGCGGGTGCGAACCGACGAAAGACGTCGGCGATGCGCCGCGTGTCCCGTCCCGCCAGGGAGACCATGGCCGCCAGGACCTCCACCAGCTTCTCCCCCGGCATGCCTCGGGTAATACCCGCCACCAGCGGGCCCTGCAGTCCGGCCCTGGCGTCGGCCATCAAGAGGAGCTCACCCAACTCCCGGGGGTCCATGGCGTCGCCGAGCTTCGTGAGGCGCTCCTCCGCAGACCTCCTCCCGGCATCGGGCATCAGGGCGAGAGCGTCCCTGAGCTTGTCCCCCAGGTCCAGAAGCCATCGGGCCACCGCCGGGGCTTCTCCCTCCCAGGGTTTCTCCGTTTCCAGCGCCTCGGCCACCTCTGCCGCCGTGGTGCTCTGGCTCAGCAACCACTCCCAAACCTGCCGAGGCCCGCCGGGCGGGCGGGCCTCGGCTTCGGCCACTCCCTCTTGAAAGGCCTGGTGCAGCCTCCCAAAGTCCAGAGGTTCCACCCGGATGGCGAAGACCGCCTGACCCCGAAGAGCTTCCGTGAGCTCCTCGCCGGACAGGGCAGGATCCGATATGAGGGTTGCGAATGCAGTCGCGTCGGAGACGGTGGCCTCCCGGCCCCAAATCAGGCGCAGGACCCGACGCATGTGGAGCTGGGAGGCAAGGCTTGATGCCCGGGAGTGCTTCCCGCCTGCCGTGACGCCCCCGAGCGCCAGTTCGTCCTCCAGCACGTCGAGGGCTAGGGGTGACGGCAACTCGGCGCGTACGCGGGCCGTCAGGCGTTCGGCTGTCTCGGAGAGATGAGGGTGGGAGCTCGGGTAGACCCGGACGGCCCGAACCAGGGCCAGAAGATCCCTCGCGAAGGCCTCCAGGGCCTCGGAGACGGTGGTGTTAGGGGTCGGCGCCCCGGCAACGGCTTCCATGCCCCCACGGATCGGCCGACGCGGTCAAAAGTTGAGACTTTCTGCCACCCGGGGGAGGAAGCCTCCACCATGGCCCGGCGGTCGAGATGCGAGCGGGCAAGGAGGAAACCGGCAGGCGTAGTTCGGCCTCCGGCAAGGGTTTCCGACGAAGCTCCGCGAAGTAGATCGGCCGCCAAGGCGACGGGGAAGCCTCTCAGCCGAGAATGCGGTCTTCCCCACTGTAGACGGTGAAACGGCCGGCACGCACGTAGCCGATGAGGGTGATATTGAGCTTCCTCGCGAGCTCGACGGAGAGGCTTGTGGCGGCGTTTCGGCTGACGAGGACGGGCACGCCGACCCGGGCGGCCTTCAGCAGGATCTCGGAGGTCAGGCGGCCGGTGGTGAGGAGGAGCTTGTCGTGGAGGGGGATGCCGTTCAAGAACACGTGGCCCACGACCATGTCCGCCGCGTTGTGGCGGCCGATGTCGTCGCGGAAGAGGAGGAGCTCGTCCCCGGTGGCCAGGGCGGTGTTGTGGACGCCCCGGGTGCGCCGGTAGGTCTCGCTCAGGCGGTTGAGCTCCTCCATGCGGTCCAGGATCTGGACGGGCGAGACCCGAACCTGGCTCGGATTGGGCTTGCTGAGAAGCGCGTCGAGGGCGTGGTAGAATGCAGACCCCTTGCCGCAGCCGGAGGTCACCGTGCGCTTGGACCAGAGCTGGGAGGGGACGTGGGGCTCGGCGGTGGTTAGCACCTCGACCCGGCCCGCGGCCGGGTCGACCCGGATCTCCCGCAGATCCGCCGGAGTCCTCAGGAACCCTTCCGCGTAGAAGAACCCCGCGGCCAGCTCGTCCAGGTGGCGGCCCGCGCAGACGAGCGTCACGACCTCCCGGCCGTTCAGGTGAAGCGTGACAGGCAGCTCTGCGATGATGGGCTGCTCACGCTCGACGGTCAGCCCCCCCCGGTCGTAGACGCGGGTCGGGACCCAGACGATGCCTCCGCCTTCCTCCTCCCGGGGGGCCGGTTCTCCGCCGCGATTTTCCACGCTCGCTGCCCCATTCTTCGTCGGGAAAGACCCGCCGGTCACGCGCCCGCGGCGGCTGCCCCCGGGCCGCTCCGGGGGAACTTCACCGCCTCTACGAAAACGTAGGCCGCCTGGAGTGCCTCCGTGGGGCAGAGCGGGAAGCACTCCTTGCAGTTCCAACACTCCTGGGAGGCGATCTCCGGGACGAAGCTGATCTCCTTCCTCGGCCCCCGGTCGACGAAGCCGACCGCGTGCTTGCCCTTCACCTCAGCGCAGTAGCGCACGCACAGACCGCAGTGGATGCAGAAGGAGGTCTCCTTCTCGAAGCGGTCCTTGTCCGCTCCGTATTCCCCCGCCAGCGCCTTCAGTCTGGGAGAATCCGGCGCGTGGGCCAGGTACATCTCCAGGATCGTCCTTCGAATCCGATCCAGGGTCGCGGAGCGGGTCCTCACCACGAGCTGGTCTTCCACCGGGTAGACGCAGCTCGCGACGCGGTTCGTTCGTCCCCGGCTCTCGACCTCCACGAGGCAGAGTCGACAGCTCCCGAACGGCTCCAGTTTCTCATGGTGACACAGGGTGGGAATCCCGATCCCCCGGCTCCGGGCCGCCTCGAGAACGGTCATCCCCGGGCTGGCCACGACCTCGGTCCCGTCGATCTTCAGCTGGATGTCACGCATCTTTTTTGCTCTTTCTCGCGATCGTTCTCTTCTCTTCGGGAACGGGGGGCGGAACCGGCTCCCCGGAAAGCTTCCTCACCGCAGCAAAACGGGGGGGGCAGACTTCGAGACACGTCCCGCACTTGGTGCACTTGTCCTGGTCCACGATGTGGATGAGGTTCTTTCCGCCGGTGATGGCTTCGGCCGGACACTTGCGAAAACAGCTCCCGCAGGCCTGGCACTTCTGCGGATCGATGTGGAAGGCGATGAGCTCCTTGCAGGAAAGGGCAGGGCAGCGCCTCTCTTGGATGTGGGCCTCGTACTCGTCGCGGAAGTAGTGGAGCGTGCTCAGGAAGGGATTGGGGCCGGTCTTGCCCAGGGCACACAGGGCGCCCTCCGTGGCGGTCTCCGAGAGGGTCTGCAGGAGCTCGATGTCCCCTTCCCGCCCCTGGCCTTCGGTGATGCGGGTCAGGACCTTGAGCATCTGTTTCAGCCCCTCGCGGCACGGTACGCACTTGCCGCAGGACTCGTCGGTGAGAAAGGCCGTGAAGTACCGGGCCACATCCACCATGCAGGTGTCTTCGTCCATGACGATCATGCCGCCCGAGCCCATCATCGAGCCGGCCTCGGCGAGCTCGTCGAACCCCACCGGCAGGTCGAGCAAGTGCTCGGGGATGCACCCTCCCGAGGGGCCGCCCGTCTGCACCGCCTTGAACTCCTTGCCCCCGGGGATGCCTCCGCCGATCTTGAAGATGATGTCCCGAAGGGGCATGCCCATGGGCACTTCCACCAGGCCCGTATTGGTGATCTTCCCCACCAGGGAGAAGATCTTCGTGCCCTTGCTCCCCGCCGTGCCGAGCTGGGTGAACTTCTCGGCGCCTCCGTTGATGATGAGCGGCACGTTGGCCCACGTCTCCACGTTGTTGAGCACGCTGGGCCGGTCCCACAGGCCCTTGATGTTGGAGCGGATGTACTTTGGACGCGGCTCCCCCACCCGGCCCTCCAGGGCCGTCATCAGCGCCGTGGACTCCCCGCACACGAAGGCACCCGCCCCCTGGTGCACCTTCACCGTGAAGTCGAAACCCGAGCCGAGGATGTTCTTCCCCAGGAAGCCGCTCTCCTCAGCCGTGCGGATCGCCAGGTGCACGTTCTCCACGGCCAGGGGATACTCCTGGCGGACGTAGATGTACCCCTCCTGGGCCCCGACGGCGTACCCGCCGATCGCCAGCCCCTCGAGGATGCAGTGGGGATTGCCCTCCAGGAGACTGCGGTCCATGTACGCCCCCGGGTCCCCCTCGTCCGCGTTGACGATGACGTACTTGGGCTCGCCGGGGGCCTTGCGCGACCCCTCCCACTTGGTGCCTGCGGGAAACCCGCCGCCGCCCCGGCCCCGCAGGTTCGCAGCCTTGACCTCTTCGAGCACTCCTTCCGGGGTCATTCCCGTGAGTGCCTTGGCCAGGGCCGCGTAGCCGCCCTGGGCGAGGTAGTCCTCGATGCTCTTTGGGTCGATGCTCCCGTTCGCTCCGAAGACGAGCCGCTTCTGATAACGGTAGAACGGAATTTCCGCCTCGTGGGCGATCTTCTCGCCGGTAGCCGGGTCCACGTAGAGCAGCCGCTCCACCAGGCCCTCCCCCCCGACCGTCCTCTCGACGATCTCGGGCACGTCCTCCGGCTTGATCTGCAGGTAGCAGGTCTCGTCGGGATGGATGACGATGATGGGACCGCGCTCGCAGAACCCGTGACAGCCCGTCCTGCGGACCTCCAATTCGCCGCCCAGTCCGCGCTTGGCGATCTCCTCCTCGATGGCGGCCGCCACCTCCTTGCAGCCGCACGCGAGGCAGGCGGAGCCCGAGCACAGGGTGATACAGCGTTTGCTCGGGTCCCGCGCCGCGAGGATGCCCCCTCGCAGCTCTTCCAACTCGGCCGGTGAACCTATCCGTGCCATGGTCGTTCCTTAGTCGTAGTTGCGCAGCACTTCTGCGGTTTCCCCGGGAGTCACCTTCCCGTGGGTCTTCCCATCGACCTCCATCACCGGCCCGAGCGCGCAGCAGCCCAGGCAGTTGACGGTCTCCAGGCTGAAACGCAGGTCCAGGTCCGTCTCGCCCGGCCGGATGCCGGTCACGTCCTGCACGGTGTCTAGCACCCGCTGCGCCCCTCGGACGTGGCATGCCGTGCCCACGCAGATGTGGACCCTGTGTCGCCCCTTGGGCACCAGGCTGAAGGCCTTGTAGAAGGTGGCGATGTGCTGGATCCGGGTGAGGGGAACCTTCAGCCTCTCGCCGACCCGCTCCAGGGCCTCCTTGGAAAGCCAGTGATTCTCTGCCTGGATGTCGAGGAGGACCTGGATGAGGGAGCTCTCCTCGCAGCCGTGCTTGTCGATGATCTGGTCGATTCTCGCTAGGTCCATGGTCTTCGTCCTAAAACCTCGGTAATGGCTGTTTGCTCTTGGCCGTTGATCAGGGGCGCCTCGCGGGGGCGTCCGGCTCCCAGCCGAGGCGGCACGTTCGGCGAACGCACCCTACCTTCGTCCCTCGCTTTCAGGCGAGGGCGTAACACTTCTCCGCCGCGTCGTACCGGACCAAGCCGTGCCTCGTCGAGCTCCCGAGATGCCTCGAGACCTCCGAGGGCGTGAGGCCCAGAGTCTTGGCGATCTCCCCGACCGGGAGGGGCTTCTCCTGCAGAAGCGCCGCGATTTGGCACATGGCCAGCTTCTCGGCGACCGTGTCCTGGAACAGCCGCTCGAACTCTGCCCCGCCGAAGAAGGCGTCGTACTCCTCCCTGGTCTGGAACTGGAGCCGGAGCCTCTCGCGCTCCAGGAGCTTGATGAAGGGTACGAGCTTCATTGCCGCTTCCAGCTTCCCGCGGAGCACGTGATTCTCGGACTCGTCTCCGCTCCACAGGGGGCCCAGCTCGAACGTCTCCGCCGTGAAATCGTTGACGAGCTCCACGAACCGGATGCCCTCCGAACCCGAAAGGAACTCGATGCGGAGCCGCCGGGGGTCGATGCCGAGGGCGCGCAGGAGCCTCCTGCCAATATGGGTCATCCTCAGGGCATAGAAGTTCCCGTGGGTGGTGTAGTTGCACTCGTTCAGCCGACAGCCTGCAATGAAGACCCCGTCCGCCCCCTTCGCAAAGGCTCGCAGGATGAAGGAAAGGTCGATCCTGCCCGTGCACATGACGCGCAGGAGCCGTATCTCGGGACTGTATTGTAGTCTGGAAACTCCAGCCAGGTCCGCAGACCCGTACCCTCACCAGTGGCAGACGAACCCCAGGATCTTGGCTTTGAATTTCTGGCTCATGCGACCGCTCCTCCTGACTGGGAAACTCGTTTTCGCCGATTCGTCGTCGAACCCGTCCGTGGCCTCTGTCGTCCGGGGGAAACCCGGCTTCCGGGCCGGGGGCGACCCGTGCACCACCCCCTACTCGCCCACGGCCGCATCGATCTGGCTCAGAAACTCCTCATCGGTAAAGTGCTTCAGCGAGATGGCCCCGGTGGGGCACACCGCGTTGCACAGCCCATCTCCCTTACAGAGCACCGGATTGACGAACGCCTTCTTGCCGCGCCCTGTATCGCGCAGTTCCACCGCGCCGTAGGTGCAGGCCGACACGCACTCGCCGCAGGAAATGCACTTGTTCTCCTCAACCTCGCACACCGAGCCGGAGGCGACCACCGTGTCGTGGGACAAGAGGGCCACGGCCCGCCCCGCAGCACCGTATGCCTGGTTGATGGATTCTTGCAGGTGCTTGGGGTAGTGAGCCGTTCCACAGAGGTAGACGCCGTCCGTACTGAACTCGACCGGCCTCAGCTTGACATGGGCCTCCTTGAAGAAATCGTCGGGGCTCAGGGCGACCTGGAACAGCTGCGCCAGGGCTCGGTTGTCCTCCCGGGGCAAGACCGCGGCGGCCAGCGAGACCGTGTCGGCATCCATGACGAGCCTCGTCCCCAGGATGTAGTCGTTCGCGGTGACCCGCAGCACGCTTCGCCCGTCCTGCGTCACCGCTTCCACCGTGGGCTTGTCTTCGGGCACGTAGCGGATGAACTTCACGCCCTTGTCCGCCGCTTCTCGGTAGGAGTCTTCGCTGAAGCCGTAGGTCCGCATGTCCCGGAAGAGAATGTAGATATCCATCTCCGGCCGGTTTTCCTTCAGCTTCAAGGCGTTCTTGACAGCCTGGCCGCAGCAGATTCGGGCGCAGTAGTTTCTGTCCTCCTGCCTGCACCCGACACACTGGATCATCACCAGGGCCTGGGAGGCGAGGACCTTCTCGTCGCCTCGGGCGATCGCCTCCTCTACCTCCAGGTGGGTCATCACCCGTTCGTCCTGACCGTATAGATACTCGGTGGGTTGGTACTCGTCGGCACCGGTGGCGATCACTGTCACCCCGTGCTTGATCTCCTGGACGCGCCCCTGCGCCTGCACCCTCGTCACGAAATTCCCGACGTAGCCGTAGGCTCCCGCGATCGTCGCCTCCGTGGCGACGTGGACGAGGGGGTGCTTATAGACTCGGCGCACGAGATCCCGCAGGAACTCCTGGACGTCCATCCCCTCCAATGTGGAGTGGAGCCTGCGCGCCATGCCCCCGAGGTCCCGCTCCTTCTCCAGCAGATAGACCTCGTGCCCCTGCTCGGCGATGCTCAAGGCGGTCGTCATGCCCGCGACGCCGCCCCCTACCACGAGCGCGGCCTTGTTCACCGGCAGATCGAACTCCTGCAGGGGCTGCAGATGCGCGGCCCGGGCCACCGCCATGCGGATGATGTCCTTCGCCTTCTCGGTGGCGCTCTCCTTCTCCTTGGCGTGCACCCAGGAGCAGTGCTCGCGGATGTTGGCCATCTCGCAGTAGTACTGGTTGATGCCGGCCTCCCGCACCGTATCCCGGAAGAGCGCCTCCAGGGTCCTCGGCGAGCAGGCGGCCACCACGACCCGGTTCAGCCCCTTGTCCCTCGTGATGTCCGTAATCTCCTTGGCGGAGTTGGTGGCGCAGGAGAACAACTGCTCCTGAGCGTGGACCACGTTGGGCAAGGACTGGGCGTATTCCACCGCCGAGGGCACGCCCACGATCCTCCCGATGTTGGCCCCGCAGTGACACACGAAGACGCCGATCCGCGGCTCCTCTTGGGAGACGTCCCGTTCGAGCGGGTACTCTCGCTCGACGGTGAGTTTTCCCCGGCGGTAATCCAGGAACTCACCGCACTGCGACCCCGCGGCGCTGGCGGTGAAGACCGACTCGGGGATGTCGGTGGGACCCTGGAAGGCACCGCTCACGAAGACGCCGGGCTTCGTGGTCTGCACGGGGTTTCCGGGAGTCGCCCTGCTGAAGCCATGGTCGTTGAGCTCGATGCCGAACTTCTGGGAGAGGCCCTGCGCGTCCGCCGGCGGATTCAGGCCGACCGACAGGACGACCATGTCGAACTCTTCGTCCTTTACGCCCTCATCCGGGACCGTGTAGCGGAGCGTCACGTTCTTGGTCTTCGGGTCCTCTCGAACGACGGACACGTAGCTTCGGAAGAATCGGACGTCGGGCAGTCCCTCCGCCTTCTGGTAGTAGCGCTCGAAGTCCTTGCCGTAGGCCCGGACGTCATTGTGGAAGACCGTGCACGACGCCTCCGCGTCGTGCTCCTTCGTGAGGATGACCTGCTTCTGGGTATAGGTGCAGCACACGGAGGAGCAGTAGCTGTTCGCGCCCTCCCGCACCGACCGGGAGCCGACGCACTGGATCCAGGCGAGCTTCTTCGGGTGCTGCCGGTCGGACCCCCGAAGGATCTCCCCCTGGTACGGCCCGGTAGCGCACATGAGGCGCTCGTAGTCCATGCTGGTGATCACGTTGTCGAACTCGCCGTAGCGGTACTCCCGGAGCGCCTTGGGATCGAAGGGCTGGATTCCCGGGGAGAGGACGATCGCGCCGACCCGCACCTCGATCTTTTCCTGCTCCTGGGTGAAGTCGACAGCGCCCGCCTGGCAAACCGCCTTGCAGATGCCGCACTTCTTCTCCTTCAGGTACAGGCAGCTCTCATCGATGTAGGTGATGAGCGGGATGGCCTGGGAAAAATACACATGTACGGCCTTGTTGAGCGATATCTCCTGGTTGAACTTATCGGGATACTGCACAGGACAGTACTCGACGCACGTGGTACATCCGGTGCACTTCTCCTCGTCGATATACCTTGGCTTCTTCTTCAACGTGACCTGGAAGTCTCCCGCCTCGCCTTCGACGCGTTCGACCTCGGTATACGTCAGGATTTCGATATTTGGCTGCCGGCCGACCTCGACCAGTTTGGGCGAGAGTATTCACATAGAGCAGTCATTGGTCGGAAAGGTCTTGTCGAGCTGGGCCATGTGGCCCCCGATCGACGGCCCCTTCTCGACCAGATACACCTTGAAGCCGGCCGTGCTCAGGTCCAGCGCCGCTTGAATGCCGCTGATCCCCCCGCCGACCACCATGACGTCGCCGTACCCGCCGTCATCGCGTCGCGTGAGAAGCTCCTCCGGCTGCCCGTGAATCCCGTGTACGTCTGCCATTTTCGATCGCCTCGTCAGGGTTTGGTGCGTCTCGCTTGCGACTCTGGTCAGAGGGCCTCCTGCACGATCTCCATGACGTCCTTGACCTCGAGAGCTTCGGCATTCTTGAGACCCAACCTGCTGTCTTCGAGCATCGTGATGCAGTAGGGACAGGACGTGGCCAGGACCTGGGCACCGACGTCGGCGGCTTGCGCCACCCGGATATCGGAGAAGCGCTCGCCCCGCGGGGTGTCCATCCAGATCCTCCCGCCGCCGCCGCCGCAGCAGAGGCTGTCCTCGCGGCAGTCGGGCATCTCGGTGAGCTCCAGGCCTCGCACCTTCTTGAGCACCTCCCGCGGTTCGTCGTAGATGCCGTTGTGCCGGCCCAGATAGCACGGGTCGTGGTAGGTGACCCTCTTGGGGAACTCGCCGGTCAGCTTCAGGCGCCCGGACTCCAGGAGCTCCAGCAGGAACTGGTTCACGTGGACCACCTCGAAGTGGACCATGAACTCGGGGTACTCGTTCTTGAAGGTGTGGTAGCAGTGGGGGGAGGAGACCAGGACCTTCCTCACGTCGTTGTCCACGAAGGTCTTGATGTTCTCCTTCGCCAGCCGCTTGAAGACCTCCTCGTCGCCCGCCTTGCGGATGCTCTCGCCGCAGCAGTTCTCCTTGGTGCCCAGGATGCCGAAGGAGACCCCGGCCTTCTGGAGCACCCGGGCCGTGGCGGCGGCAACCTTGCGGAGCCTCTTGTCGTAGCTCAGGTAGCAGCCGCTGAAGTAGAGGACCTCCATCCCCTTCTCGAAGGGCTGCACGCCGAGATCTTTGCCCCAGTCCCCCCGCTTCTCCCGAGGCTCGCCGAAGGGGTTGCCGACGGTGCTCAGATTGCCGCTGGAGGCGCGCACGGGCCGGACGTTCTCCGGAAAGACTCCATACTCCGTGGCGATGCGGCGCAGCGCCACGCCCGATTCGATCTGCCGCACGTCCCGGGGACAGCGCTCCGGACAGGTGCCGCAGGTCGTGCAGCGCCAGATCTCCTCATTTTCGATCTCCGTCATGCCGAAGGCGCCCTGGCGCACGATCTTCCGGATGCTGAACTGCCGCACCCGGTTCCACGGGCAGACCGCGTCGCACAGCCCGCACTGGTAGCAGTACTTGAAGGCTTCTCCGCCTTCTGCCTTGATGAGATCGGCAATCTCTTTGTAGTCGGCTACGTTCTCCACGGGTGCCCTCAGCTCTTCTTGGAAAGGCGGGCGACGGTGTCCTTCACCTTCTGCAGCCCGAACTTGTCCACCAGGGACTCCAGCCCCACCTCCACTTCCTCCGCCTTGGGTGCTTCCTCTTCGTCGACCTCCACCTCCCGCTCCTCGTACGTGAGGGCGCCGACCATGCACCACTTGACGCACAGGGGCTGGTCGAGTTCGGGGACGCTCTCGCACATGTCGCACTTGAGCGGGAGGCCGGAGTCGGGCTCCTTGAACTCGTCCCGGGAGGGACAGGAAGCCCGGCAGAAGGCACACTCGTCGTACTCCTTCCCATCGATCTTGTACGTGTTCCGGCCCAGGCACTCGGCGGGGGTGTACTCCCCCGCGTACACCGGGACGTAGATGTCGTCGAGCGGCTGCCGGATCACCCGCACACGGGACCGGGCAGGGTTGTTGCTGCTGTACTTGGGCTCCGCGTGGAACGCGGAACAGGCCACCTCACAGGCCCGACACCCGTTGCACTTGTCCGCGTCCACCTTTATCGTCTTGATTTTCTTGGTCTTCTTATCGGCCATGGCCGCCACCACCCTTCCTCTTTTGCGTTTCGGGCCGTACCGGGAACGACTACTTGGCCGGGGCGCCGTTGCCGTCGCTCAGGATTCCCCTCTGCACCAAGTCATCCGCGACGTAGGACAGTCCCAGCTCGTGGAGGGTCTCCAGCGTCGGGATGCCGTCCTCGTTCCAGCCCTTGTACTGGTAGTACGTGGTCAGGAGCTGCTCCTCATACTCCGGGAACCGCTTCTTCCAGTGGTCTTCGGGGGGCTTCTCGTCGGCCCGGCTCATGCCTCGACGGATGTTGTTCGCCCGCACCAGCGTCCGGTATCTCTTGACGGCCTGTGTCAGCTTCTCCTCGTCCATCTCGAACCCGGCTCCGGCGGAGATGAACTTGGGGTAGTTGTGAATGTGATAGGGAGGCTTCAGGGGGAAGGACGAGAGCCCCGCGCACATGCCGAGGGCGTCGTCGATGTAGTGCATCTTCTCCTGCCAGTCCACGATGTCGCAGCACATCTCGATGGTGGGGTAGAACGGCATGGACTTCTCGCCCCGCATCTCCCAGTCCAGGAAGATCTGCTTGAACTTCTCGTCCGGAACCTGGAACCAGTCCTTCACGAAGGCCTCCCGTTCCTCTCGGGTCGGGAAGGGGCCCTGGGGGAACTGCCCCTCGATCTGGGTGATGTTGATCTTCTCGCCGGTGCTGTACATGAGGAAGTAGATCGGGTTCATCATCCCGAGCTTCAGGGGGAGTTGCTCGTGCTTCTTGATGTTGTTGTGGGCATAGGCTTCGGCGCCCTTCCCGATCTGCTCGGCCGCCCAGTGGGTGCCGTTGGCCAGGATGTCCCCGATGCCCTCCCGGCGAACGATCCGATCCAGCAGCCACCGGAAACGGCCCTCGTTGTCGTCCGGCATCCCGGGGAAGTCGGCGTCGGTGAGGATGCCGGCCTCGAGGAGCTCCAGAGCGAAGGCCATGACCTGCGGGGCCGAGAATGCGTCCACCCCGTACTCTGTGGCGCTCTGGGCGATGCCCAGGCCGAACTCCAGGTTCGAGAAGGCCGCCATGGTGTAGGTGAGCTTCGAGAAGCACTTCATCATGTACGTGGGCTGACCCGGGGGCTGGAGGGTCGCCCCGCACGTCATGGGGCAGTTGTAGCAGCTGATCAACCGCCGCTGCATGCTCTCCATGGTCTGGGTCCATTCCCTCTCCACCTCCTCGTTCCAGAAATCCTTCCTCCGGACGCGGGAGTTTCCCCAGGCGAAGTTCTCGGTGTGCCACTTCTCGTCGTGGACCTTCATCTCCTGCGGGGATCCGAGCCCCGCCATGATGGGCATGACACCCGGAATCGGGTTCTCCCCCCGGAATCGGATGTACTCCATCACCTCGCCGCAGAGCTCGAAGAACTCGGCCGGGCGGGCGACGTTGAGGTCCTTGGTGCCTCGAACGACGATGGCCTTGAGACCCTTGTCCCCCATGACCGCGCCGATGCCGCCCCTGCTGGCGCTCGAGCGGCCCTGCTCGATGGAGGCGAAGTAGACCCGGTTCTCACCGGCCATGCCGATGGCCGCCACCTGGGCCTTGGGCTCGTTGAGCTCCTTCTGGAGGATCTCGGCGGTCTCGATGGCGCCCTTGCCCCGCAGGTGGGAGGCGTCGCGAATTTCGACCTTGTCGTTGTGGATCCACAGGTAGACGAGGTCGGGGGACTTCCCCCGGATGACCACCTTGTCGTAGCCGGCGTACTTGAGCTCCGGCGCGAAGAACCCTCCCATCATCGAGTACGCCATCAGCCGCGTCTGCGGGGAGATGGTCGTGACGATGGTGCGGTTGCAGCCGGTGGCCGGCGTGCCGCACAGGAGCCCGGCGCCAATGATCAGGAGGTTGTCCTCGGAAAACGGCTCGACCTCGGGGGGAACCCTCTCCCAGAGGAGCTTGGCGTTGGTGCCCAGGCCGCCCAGGTAGAGCTCGGTGTCTCTGGGGTCCGTCTCTACCCTGTCGATGCTGCCCTTGGATAGATCGACCTCGAGATTATATCCCGTCTCTGCGTACCTCATCACCTTCTCCTTCTATTTCCAACAAATCCCTGACTCAGACCTCATGATTCCGTCGCCGTTGGCTCGCCCACACTAGATTCGGCGGATCAGGTTGATGAAGTCCGATCGGCCAAAGCCGACGGACTTGAAAAAGGAAACCATGTCCACCGCGTCCCAGCGCACCGCCGTGTAGACGTTCGCGATCTTCTTCCGGCGGAAGGTCTCGATGAGCTTGTCCATCATCGCCTTCCCGATGCCCGCCCCCATTGCCTGGGGATCGACGCCCACCACCTCGATCCACCCACTCTGGTGCAGACCGAAGCCCTCGCCCTTTACCTCGCCGATCACGAACCCCACCACCTTGCCGTCGCTCACCGCCACGAAACCGATCCCCTGGGTGTCCTCCAAGTGGCGCTCCACCATGCGCGTCCACGTCTTCGGCACCTTCTTCTTCGTGATGGCCTGCTGGATGGCCACCATCCCCGGGATGTCGGAGGGGCCGAATTCTCTCAACTCGATCATGGGGCGGCGCCTAGTCAATGCGGATGATCTTCACGTACTTGCCGATCCACTCCGGCGGAAGATACACGCGGCCGCTGTTTCCGCTTTGCCGAACCTCTTTCTCGATCATCTCCTCCCCCCAGACCTCGAACTTGGATATCGGCACAGCCGGGCGCGTGCCCGCCCCCCGCGGCTCCAGTGGTTCTTCGGAGTTTCTCTGTCGACCCATCAACACTCGTCCATTCAAGAGAACACATGCCCTGACCGGTTCGGATCCGGGCGGCTCGGAGACCGGCGTCCGCAAACCTCGAGGGATCGACGAAACTCCCCGTCGAGCGAGGGCCCAAACAGGGAGTGTTCGGTGACCCGGAATAGCTACTGGAAAGCTACTGTGTAACTTTACTGGGGTGGTAATTCGACTGTCAAGGGGTAAACCGGGAGCCAGGTGAAAAACCGCGCCAGGTGAAAAACCGCGGGCCCCGCCGAAGCACTTCTCCCGAGTCTCAGCCCCGCATCTCGGCGAAAACGGCGCGTTCCATCTCTTCCCTGGCCGCACGCTGTTCGGCGGGCCACTCGTAGGTGAATGGCCTGGGGGTGACCCCCGGGAAGGTCTGATCCCGGGCACCGATCACCTCGAGCTCCCAGAGAAGCATCTCCGAGGGCGCAACAGCGGCAATGCGGTCCTTGAGCTTGCGGGCCCTCCCCTTGACGAGGTAGGCCAGATTGCCCGGCCCGATGATGTGGAGTCCGGCGAGGCCCGAGCCCTGCAAATTGATCAGGGCCGTACCCCCCGCATCCACGGCGAAGCGTACGCGCCGGGAGTCCAACCCGACGGCCCAGGAGTACGCCGAGCTCGGATAGCCGTCGGCACCGGCCGTAAGCAACAGGGCCGGAGCGCCGGGGCGAAGGAAGGACACCAATCTCTCGGGCATGTCGGGCGTGATCGCGTTCATCGATTCCTCCACTCGTGAAAAGAGTTTCCCTGCCTCCCGGGTTGCCTCCGTCGTCACGTCACGGCGGATACGGCGGCGGGACGGCTCCCGAGCTCTTTCTATATTGAGGCCCCTCGCCGAGGCCCTCGGGCCCTGCTGCGCTCCGCCGCGCCCCGC
>CAZYJP010000019.1:0-15268 GCA_964647795.1 uncultured Thermodesulfobacteriota bacterium | reverse complement strand
CCCAGGACCTCCCCCCGTTCACCCTCCTCGACCGCCAGGGCCGCAATCTCCCTCACGGCGAGGAGGGTCTTCGGCCCCGAGGCGGCGAGGGGCGGAGGGCATGGCATGGAAGCTCCGTGGACACGGTGCGGGCGTACGTGGTGAATTTTCACTCTACCACAGGCGGGAAGAAAAAAAGAAGGGGCCCGAAGGCCCCGAGGGAGGAGCGGATTGTCTTCTTTCGGCGTGAGGTCTCACGGCCGAGGCGTCACCCCCTGGTGCTGACCGGGTCCCGCCGCAAGAACTGCATGCCAACGGCGAGGGAGCCTCTTCTCTGGGGGCGGCTTCATCTGTCCGGCGGTTTCCCGGCGAGACGCCCCGCCATCCTTCCACCGATGGGAAACAGGCTACACCGGTTTCGTCACTTTCTCAAGAACAAAACAGTGTTCGTACAAAAAATATTTCAGAACACGTGCGCACCGCATGTTGCGAAGGGCCTTTAGTGGCTGAAACGCAATTTGTCAAACCATGTTATCGACGTTGCATCGGGCGAAAAAAAGCTCCGGGTCCCTGTGGTCCTCGGAGCGGGTGAACGAACCGCCGGAACCGGGGGCGTCGCGGGAAGCCTCCCCGGCAATCCCTCGGGGAAAGCCGAATCACCCCCACTCCACGGTGTTGCGAATCACGGGAGCACGACAGGTACACCGGGGCCGAACGCGCGAGGGCGCCCCACCCCGGGCAGGTCAGGGGATGACGAGAACGTGTCCCGGGCAATGGTGCAGGACGTAGTGGCACACGCTCCCGAAGAGAACATCCTTCAACTCCCCCAGACCGCGTCGCCCGAGAACCACCACTTCGAACGCGTCCTCCCGATACACGCGGCAGATGGTCCTTCCCACGGTGCCTTCCTCGACCCGAGTGGCAACCCGGAAACCGAGCTTCCTTAAACGGTCGGCAGCGGGCACCAGGTGCTCTTCGGCCTCCCGATGCATGGTGCGCAGAGCATCGTAGCGTGCCTCCGCAGGCAGGTGTTCGAGCCCGGGGCGATCGGGGTTGACGACCGTGAAGAGGGTGACGTCCAGGCCTTTGCGCGCCTCTCCCAGGAAAGTCAGGTAATCGAGGCAGCGCAGGCTCGCGGTGGAACCGTCCAGCCCGACCAGGGCGCGAACCGGGCCGCTTTGGGGCTGGAGCAGCGGCCCGTCCTTCTTGGCCACCATCACGGCAATCTCGCTGTGGTGCACCACGTGGTTCGAGACCGATCCAAACAGGAGATCCTGCAGGTCTCCGTGACCACGGCGGCCGAGCACCACCATGGACATCTTGTCCCGCTGGCTGAAGTCGCAGATCGTCGGGCCGGGCGGGCCGACGAGAAGCCGCGGCTCCACCTCCACCCCCTCGCCGCGAAAGAACTCCGTCTCCTTCTTGAGCAGCTCTTCCCCGGCCCTCTTTGCTCCTTGGCGAATCATCTCCACCTGGAAATCGGGGATCATCTTGTACTCGAGCCGCTGCAGGTCCAGCGCGTAGGCGAGAACCAACTCCAGCCCCAGCGGTTGGGCCAACCGGATGGCAACCCGCGCCGTGCTGCGACTGTCCTCGGAACCGTCGGTGCAGACGAGAGCGCGCAGGGACATGGGGAGCTCTCCTCGGGACTAGGCCCCAACACCGTGGGGCACATGGCGTCAGGAGCGGCAGGGTCACCCGCCGCCCTGCGGGGGACAAGCCGCCCCGGCGTCGCTACATGCCGCCGCTCGGGTCGAGACCGATCCCCGCCCCCGCCTCCACGGCAGCCGGGTAGAAGATCTTGGGCATCCACAGGCTGAAATCCGGCCAGTACGTAAGGAGCCCGAGGATCGCCAGTTGGATCAGGATGAACGGCATTACCGCCCTCACCACGTAGACCAGGTCGCGGCGCGCGATGGTGGACGCGATGTAGAGGCTGACCCCCACGGGCGGCGTGACGTACCCGATCCCCAGGTTCATGGTCATGAGGATGCCGAAGTGCAGGGAGTTGATCTCGAACTTGCTCAACAGCGGCAGCAGGATCGGCGTGATGATGATGGTGGCCGAGACGATGTCCATGAACATCCCGACGCCCAGCAGGAAGATGTTCACCACCAGCAGGAAGGCCCACTGGCTCGTGATGTTGGAAGTCACAGCGGTGGCGATGAACTCCGGCAGCCGCTCCACGGTCAGGAACTTCCCGAAGACGCTCGACCCCGCCACGATGATCAGGAGCGTCGCGGAAGTGACCGCCGACGAGACGATGATCTTCTGCGCCTGGCGCAAGTTCATATCCCGGTGGATGAAGATCTCCACGATGAACGCGTACACACACGCCACCACGGCGGCCTCGTTGGCGGTAAAGGCCCCCGAGTAGATCCCGGCGAAGATGATCGCAGGCAGGAGGATCGCCCAGAAACTGTGCCGGATGGCGGCCGCGAACTCCCGAAAGGTATGGGGGCGCTGCATCGCCATCCCGCCCCGCCGGGCCACGGCGTACGAGTAGACGCAAAAGCTCAGGACGATCAGAGCCCCGGGCGTGTACCCGGTCATGAACAGGGCCGCGAGGGAGTCGTTGGTCACGGCCGAGTAGAGGATCATCGCCACACTGGGGGGGATGATGATCCCGAGGATCGGCGACGTCGTCATGACGCCGATGCTGTACTTCTCGTCATACCCCTCGTTGATCAGGGCTGGGATCATGAACCCGCCGATGGCCACTACGGTCGCCACGGTGGAACCGGAGATGGCACCGAAGAGGGCGCAGGCGAGGATACCGGCCATCCCCAGCCCGCCGGGGAAGAACCCCACCAGTGCCCTCGCGAAACCGAGCAACCTCTCGACGATAGACCCCCCCGTCATGATGTTTCCGCACAGGACGAAGAAGAGCACGGCTACGAGGGATGAATTGTCCATGCTCTTGTAGAAGCCCTCGAGAAGAAGCATGGACTGGATCTCGAACGGCATCTCCGCCTGGGCGAAGAACGCCATCCCGATGATCCCCGCAAAAAACAGACTCATGTACACCGGGATCGTCAATCCCAGCATCCCGATGAAAAGAGCAAGGACGTAAACGATGTCGCTGTCCATGTCGTCGTCTCCTTCTTACCGGCGGTCCGAAAAGATTTTCGTCACTCGTGAATCGACTTGCCGGTAAGGTCTTCGACGATGACCTGGATCTGTCGGAGGATCATGAGAATACCCATGGTCGGGAGGGCCCAGTACAAAATGACCGTGGGGATCTTGAGGACCGTGGTGACCTGTCCGGTCCTCGCCTGGAGCTCAACGAGCTTCAACCCGAAGTGGATCACGAAGACGGCGAACACGATCACTCCGGCGTGGTTGACGAAGTCGAGGGGTTTCCTGAGCCACGGGAGGAGATTGGGCAAGGCGTCGATCCGGATCAGGGCCCGGTTGCGCACCGCAACGGCACAGCCCAGGAAGGTCGTGATCATGATGACCTGACGCACGAACTCCTCGGGCCAGGTCATCGTGTAGGTCATCAGGTAGCGGGTGGCGACGTTGACGAACAGCGCCATCATGGCGGAGAAGACCGTCAGGAAGAGGATCCAGTCCTCAACAAAACCGAGGACACTGTCCAGACGGCGCAGGACGGCTCGAAACATGACCCGACTCCTCCCCGGCACCGCCCGCATCCGGGCGGCACATCACAACAGTCTGCTTCCAAGTGCCAACAGGAAAAGAAAAGGGGCCGGACCGCAGACCAGAAGACACCGCGGCCCGGCCCCTGCGAAAAACTACAGATCGTACCCGAGCAGCCCCTTCACCTTCTCCAGGTAGTCAGCGCCGATCCTGCCCTCCCACTCCTTGAACACCGCCTCGCCCTGCTTCTTCAGCAGCGCCATGTCCTCGGAGGGGAGTTTGACGAACGTGATGCCGGCGGCCTTGGCCTTCTCGATCTCCGCCTGCTCCTGCAGCCGCGAGTTGGCGCGGGACTTCGCGGATTCCTCCCGGACCACTTCGACCAGCGCCTGCTGGAGCTCCGCCGGGAGACTGTCGAGCCACCGCTTGTTGAACAGGTGAACGAACAGGCCCTGGGCGTAGTTGACCTCCACGAAGGACTCCGCCACCTCGAACTTCTTGGTGAGGTTGCAGACCGTCGCGGTGTGGTCGAGGGCGTCGATGACGCGGTTCTTCAGCGCCACCTGCACCTCGGGCCAGGGCATGGGCACGATGTTGAAGCCCCAGGCCTTGTAAATGCTCTGGTTGACGTCCGCCTCCGCGATGCGGAACTTGAGGGGCTTGGCGTCGGCAATGCTCTTGACCGGCTTCGTGACGGCCCAGCCGTAATTCCCGTAGGTGGTGATGTCGAGGGCGGTGATGCCGTTTTGCTCGCCCCCCTTCAGGAAGTGCTCGAACACCTCCTTGTCGGCAATGAACTTCTCGAGCTTGTCGAAGGAGTCGATGAGGAACGGCAGGTTGACGATCCCGTAGCGGGGCCCGATCCGGGGGGCCACCACCGACGAGCACAGCATCCCCTGGATGGCACCCATCGAGAGCTGGTTGATCACCTCGACCTCACCCCCCAGCATCGAGAGGGGATAGTAGTCGAAGTAGAGCTGGCCGTTGGTCTTCGCCCAAAGCGCATCGCGGATCCGGAACCCGGCCATGACGCCGTCGAGGGCGGGGGTGGAGACGTTGGAAACCCTCATCACGTACTTCGCCCCGGACGGATCGAACTGGGGCTTCCATGCTTCCCGCGGGTCTTTCCGCTCCTGGGCGTGTGCCGCGCCGGTCAGGCCCACCGCTACCAGCACTGCCGCCAGGGATACCAGGGATTTCCAGGGTTTCATGTGCACCTCTCCTTTCGTACGTTGTGGCGAACCGCCGCCTTGAGTCTGCCCCCAATAAACGAGGTAAAACACCGTTGGGAACCTACCACACGTTTGGTTTCCCTTCCAAGGGCAAAAGCGACGAGCCCTCTCGCAACGCCGTTTCCACCGAACGAATCAAAACACCGGTCTGCGCCGAGGGCTGGTCAAAAGGGGGGTTCAACCCCCCGCTTCCCTCCCCAACCGGAAAGCCGTCCGGTTGATCTCCAGCACCTTCGGTGGGACACTCTCGGCCACGGCTTCCTCCCAGACCTCGAGGGGAAACTCGAGGTGCCGAGAGAGCGCTCCGGCCATCACGGCGTTGGCCGCCCGGATGTCCCCTGCCTGACGGGCCAGGTCACTGGCCGGCACCATGAGCTTCCGGCAGGGAAACTGCCCCAGTTTCTGCTCCAGGTCCTCGGGGTACTCGGCGAGGCCCGCTGCCACGGTGGAGGGGTTCACCCGGTAGGTATTGTAGAGGAGAAGGCCCGAGGGGCGCACCCAGTGGGCGTTGCGGGCCGCCTCGAGGGGTTCGAAGCCGAGGAGAAAGTCGCACTGCCCCAGAGGGACAAGGGGTGAGTATACCGTGTCCCCGATGCGCATGTGGGAAACCACCGCCCCGCCCCGCTGGGCCATGCCGTGCACCTCCCCACCCTTTACGTCGAGGCCCTGGCGCAGGGCCGCCTTGGCCAGGATCGTGCTCGCCAGGAGCACGCCCTGCCCTCCCACCCCGCAGAGCAAGAAGTTGATCGTGTTCATGGAATCCTCCCTATGCCTGCTGGATGGCGTCGAACTTGCAAACCTGGGAACACACGGTGCAGCCGGTGCAGAAGTTCGGGTCGATCGTAGCCTTTCTCTCGTCGCCCTGCCCCTGCATCGAGAGGGCGATGCAGCTCACCTGGAGGCACTGCTTACACGCGGTGCAGGCCTCGGGGTCCACCGTCATGGGGCGGTCCTTGATCCGGTAGTTCAGCACGCAGGGGTCCTTGGTGATCACCACCGAGGGCTCGGGCTTCGCGAGCTCCTCCTTGAGCACGGACTCCACCTGCTTCAGGTCGTAGGCGTTCACCACCCGAACGTTTGCGGGCTTAACCCCCAGGGTGAGGACGAGCTTCTCGATGTCGATCGGGGGGGCCTCGATCCCCATCAAGGTCTTCCCCATGCCCGGGTTCTGCTGCCCGCCGGTCATGGCCGTGATCCGGTTGTCCTGAATCATCACCACTGAGCTGCCCCCGTTCCAGATCATGTCGATGAGGCCCGTAATTCCGGAGTGGAAGAACGTGGAGTCACCGATTACGGCCACTGTGCGGTTGAGCGGATCGGTCGAACCCTCCATCACCTTCGAGATGCCGTGGGCCATGGGGATCGATGCACCCATGCACAGGCAGGAGTGCATGGCGTTGAAGGGCGGGAGTGCGCCCAGCGTGTAGCACCCGATGTCGCCCGAGACGAAGACCTTGAGCTTCTTGAGCACGTGGAACACGCCCCGGTGGGAGCAGCCGGGGCACATGACCGGGGGCCGCGTGGGGAGGCCTGAGGCTTCGGCGGGCACCTCGGTCTTGACGCCCCCGAGCTTCTCCAGGACGAGGCCCGGCTCCAGCTCACCCACGATGGGGAAGAGATCCTTGCCGTGGGACACTTCGACGCCCAGGAGGCGCACCTGCTCCTCCAGAAAGGGGTCGAGCTCCTCCACGACGACCACACGGTCCACGTGCTGGGCGAAATCCCGGATCAGCGCCTCGGGGAGCGGATAGGTCAGGCCCAGCTTGAGAAAGCTCGCTCCGGGCACCGCCTCCTTGGCATAGGCGTAGGAGATGCCGGACGTGATGATGCCGAGCGAGGTGTCGCCCATCTCCACCCGGTTCAGCGGGCTCTGGACCCCGTACTCCTTGAGCTTGGCGAGCTTTTCCTCGATGAGGGGGTGCTTGGGCCGCGCGAACCCGGGGAGCATGGTGTACTTCTTCACGTCGCGGGGAAGATCCGTCGGCTTGGGCCGCTCCTCCCGGTTCCCCAGCTCCACCACCCCCTTGGAGTGGTTGACCCGGGTGGTCGTCCGAAAGAGCACCGGGGTGTCGAACTGCTCCGAGATCTCGAAGGCCGCCTTGAGAAAGTCCTTCGCCTCCTGAGAATCGGAGGGCTCGAGCATCGGGATCTTCGCGAACTTGGCGTAGTTGCGGTTGTCCTGCTCGTTCTGGCTCGAGTGCAGCGCCGGGTCGTCGGCACTCACCAGCACCAAGCCGCCCCGAATGCCCGTGTAGACCGCGGTGAAAAGAGGATCGGCCGCTACGTTGACGCCCACGTGCTTCATGCACGCGAGGGACCGGGCTCCCGCGATGGCGGCGCCCACGGCGACCTCCAGGGCGGTCTTCTCGTTGGTGGACCACTGGCAGTAGATGTCCTTGCTGTAGTCCGACTTGATGTTCTGGAGGATCTCGGTGGAGGGCGTGCCCGGATAGGCGGCGGCGAAGGTCACCCCGGCCTCCCACGCGCCCCTGGCGATGGCTTCGTTTCCCAGCAGAACTTCCTTCATCGTGGCTCCTCGTCTCGGTTGGAAAGCGGCACAGGGCTGTCCAGGGCCGCCTTCCCGCCCCGGTCTTCGCCCCTCGCCGAAGGGATGCGCTGCCTAGCCGACCTGTACCACCAGTGCCGCGCCCGTGTCGCCCGCCGCGCAACCCGTGAACAGGCCGTACCCACCGCCCTTCTCCGCGAGCTCCTCGATGAGCTCGATGACACAGCGGGCCGCGGTGGGTCCCTGGGGGTGGCCGAAGACCAGCGGGCTCCCGTAGTTATTCGCGGCGTTGACGTCCACGCCGAGCTCCCGGGCAAAGAAGAGGTCGTTGACCACAAAGGGGTTGTGGGTCTTGATGACCTTCATGTCCCCGATCTTCTTGCCGGCCCGCTCCAGGGCCATGGCTGCGGCCGGCACCGGCGCCCGGGGCATGAACCCCTTCTCGGCGCGGGAACAGCCATAGGACACGAGCTGAACCTCCACGCCGGGGTCGGCGGAGAGCTTCCGGGCACGCTCCCGGGTGGCGACGATCACGGCGGCGTTCCCGTCTGCCGGGTGGGTCTGGGCGCCGAAGCTGTGAACCCCGCCGGGGAGGACGGGGCCGAGGCCCGCCAGAGCCTCCCGGGTGGTGGGGGTAATCCCTTCGTCCTGCTCCAGGAGGACGGTCTTCTTCTTGCTGAGCCGCACCTCGGCCGGGAACATGTAGCGCTTCTGAAACGCCCGGTCGTTCTTGAGAGCGTCGCCGTACTGCTCGTAGCGGCGGGCCGCCACCTCGTCCACCTGCTCCTTGGTGATGCCCATCTCCTTGGCGACGTTCTCCCCCGTCTGGATCATGGCGTTCTTCGCGAAGGGGTCGTGGTTGAAATTGTCCATGAGCCAGTTCTCGTGGAGCACCTCGCCCCCGGGACCGTTGGGGTTGGGCCACACGATATGGGGCCCGTTCGAGGTGCGGTCCGCGGCGAGGTGCAGGACGGATTGGAACATCCCGTTCTCCACCCCCGCCGCGGCGTAGTACAGGCAGGTCGTCGCCGTGGAGCAGGCCTGGCTCACGTTGCACCCGGGCATCCCCTCCGCCCCGAGGAGTGCCGCCACCCAGGGCGCACCGTAGAAGGCCTGCTTCTGGTGGATGGTGTACCCGAGATAGAGGTAGTCGAAGGTCTTGGGATCGATCTGCCGGTGTGCCAGCCACCGGGAGGCCGTGGCCGCGCCCAGGACGAGGGAGTGCTCGTTGGCCAGCGTCATCTGCCACTTGGAAAAGGGCGTGGTGTAGTAGCCGCGAAACGGGATGTAGGCCTTTGTGAACATGATTCCTCCCTTCAAGGTAGGTTGTTGCGGACCTTCAGCATCCACCACCGGGGCACGAAGACACACCAAGAGGCTGGATCACCGGACCCCCAGCTCCTGCCGCCCAGAGGCACACGTGGCTCGGCAGGGGTCGCGCGCAGACTCCCGTGTCGTACCACCCTATGCTCTGATGCCTTGGCGGCAAAAAGCTCGGTCTCGGCTCTTTGACGGTCGTCGCCCTCTTCCCTGCGACAGCGAAGGTCTGATCCTCTCCGGCCGGTGCATGCCGCGTGGGGCCAGGGCAAGCCCCGACCTACAAGTGGCTACCGCGCTGCTTCTCGGTCTCGGAGCTCCCGCTTGAGGATCTTTCCCGTCGCGTTCTTGGGCAACTCGCCCAAGAACTCCACGATGCGAGGCGCCTTGTAGTCCGCCAGGCGCTTCCGGCAGTAGGCGGTGATCTCTTCGGCAGTGGTCGTGCCGGATTCCTTCAGCGCCACCAGAGCCTTGACGGTCTCACCGAAGACGGGATGGGGCACGCCGATGACGGCACACTCTCGCACGTTGGGGTGGGTGTAGAGGACCTCTTCCACCTCCCGCGGCCACACCTTGAGTCCGGCCGAGTCGATCATGTCCTTCAGGCGATCGACGATGAAGACGTACCCCTCCTCATCCATGTACCCGATGTCCCCGGATCGGAGCCACCCGTTCACCACCGCCTCGGCCGTGGCCTCGGGCTTCCGATAGTACTCCTTCATGACGTTGGGGCCCTTGATCCAGATCTCCCCTAAATCCTTCCGGGGAACCTCGTTCCCCCCGGGGTCGGTGATGCGCACCTCCACGTTCATCACGGCAGTGCCCACCGAACCCTCCTTGTGGCGAAACTCGTGGTTGTAGGTGGAGAAAGGCGTGGTCTCGGTAAGCCCGTACCCCTCCACCACGGTGAGGCCGAAGCGCTGCTTCCAGCGCCGGGCCACCTCGCCAGGCAGGGACGACGCGGCCGAGAAGCTGTACCGGACCGTCTTCATGGCCTCGTCGGATCGAGGATCGTTGAGCATCATGATGTAGATCGCGGGCACCGCGTACCAGCGGGTGACGCGGTCGTTCTTCAGGCTCTCGAGGACCGCATCAAGGTCGAACTTCTTGTGGAGAACCAGGGTGCAGGCGGCCTGGACCACCGAGTTGAAGATGAAGTTCTGGGCGAAGGAATGGTAGATGGGAAGGAAGCAGATCGCCCTGTCCTCGGGCCGCATGCCGCACATGTACTTGGTGGCGTTGGTGTTCGACACCACGTTTCCGTGGGTGAGCACCACTCCCTTGGGCTTCCCGGTAGTGCCCGAGGTGTAGATGATCGCCGCCCCGTCGTCCCGTTCGGTATAAACCGTCGGCAGGTCCGGCGACCCCGAAGCCAGGAGCTCCGCCCACGTGCGGTCGCCGCCCCTTCCGTCCACGCTCACCACCGTGCGGACCCCGGGGATCCGGTCCCGTCCGGGCACCTCGGGGAGAAGCGCCCCCTCGGTCACGAGCACCACCCCCTCGCTGTCGTTGACCATGTACTCGACCTCGTCGGACTTGCTCATGCTCGAGATCGAGACGCACACCGCACCGAGCTTCTGGCACGCGTAGTAGGTGAGGATGAACTCCGGGCAGTTGGTGAGAAAGATGCACACCTTGTCGCCCCGGGCCACGCCAAGGGATCTCAGTGCGTCGCCCATGCGGCACGCCTCCTCCCAGAGGCGCCGGTAGGTCCATACCTGGCTGCCGTAGACGATTGCTTCGTGGTCGGGGAAGAAGAGCCGGTTTCGCTCCAGGGCGTCGGCGATGTTCATGGGGATGCTCCTGTCTGTGGAGTGCGCCGCGCAGCGCGGACCACGCGGTAATCTTTCACCGGAAGCGACCCAATATCCACCGGAACCGAGGACGGTGGGCGGGCCGCTATCCTAGTCCCCGTGGAGGGAACCCAGTCGGTGTGGGGTCCCCCGAAGGGTCGATGCCAGAGCTTACCAACCGATCGGTCGTTTGTGCAAGTCCGGGGCCACAGCCCGAAGGCGGCCCGCGCTCCCAGGGTGACCCGAGGACGAGCCGGCGCACCAAGCAAAACACCGGGACCCCGGTGAGGGGCCCCGGTGGGCGGAGCGGCGGGAGGAAGGGGGGCTCAGCGGTTTGCCGTGTGGCCCAGCGCGATTCCCGCGATGATCATCTTCTGCACGTTCGAAGTCCCCTCCACCACCTGGTACGACTTGGCGTCCCGGAAGTAGCGCTCGATGGGGTACTCGGTTGAGAAACCCCATGAGCCGTAGATCTTCATCACCTCGTTGGTGGCGTGGACCGCCGCCTCGGCGGAGAAATACTTGGCGATGGATGTCTCGAGCTGGTTGGGCTTGCCCTTATCCTTGAGGTAGGCCGCCCGGTAGACGAGCAGCTGCGCGGCGTGGTGCTCGGCCATGAGCTCGGCGATCGAGGCCTGGATCATCTGATACTTGCCGATGGGCTGGCCGAACTGGGTACGCTCATTGGCGTACTGAATGCCCAGGTCGATCGCGCCCCCGGCGCACCCCAGGGCGCCCGCGGCACACCCCAGACGGGTGTTGTTGAGCTGCCACATGCAGATCTTGAAGCCGTCCCCCACCTCACCGAGGACCGCGTCCTTGGGCACCCGGGCGTCGTCGAAGAGGACCTCTCCGGTGGGGGCTCCGTGCAGCCCCAGCTTGGTCTCGATGGGCCGGGTGGTGACGCCCTCGGTCTTCTTGAGGTCCACGAGGAAGCAGGTCATGCCCTTGTACTTGGCGGCCCGGTCCGTATAGGCGTACACGAGGCCCACATCGCCCACGTGCGCATTGCTGATCCAGGTCTTCTGGCCGTTCAGGATCCAGCAGTCCCCTCCGTCCCGGGCGTTGGTCTTCATGCCCGCCACGTCGGAGCCGCTGTTGGGTTCGGTAATGGCAAAATAGCCGATGCTCTCACCGCTGACCCACCCGGGGATGAGCCGCTCCTTTTGCTCCTCGGTC
The DNA here is from genome assembly GCA_964647795.1 of uncultured Thermodesulfobacteriota bacterium. Classification (GTDB taxonomy): domain Bacteria; phylum Desulfobacterota; class Deferrisomatia; order Deferrisomatales; family JACRMM01; genus JBFLZB01. The sequence goes on along the minus strand of CAZYJP010000019.1, from coordinate 3,659 downwards.
CCGAACTCCTGCACGGTGAGGGCAGGGCCAATGTTCTGCATGTTGAAGGGAAGCCGCCAGGATGGGCTGACCTTGGCGATCTCTTCCGCCAGGAACACGCTCTCCAGGAGCCCCATGCCGTTGCCGCCGTACTTCTCGTCGATGCCGCACCCAAAAAAGCCGAGCTCCCCCATCTTGCGGACCCGCTCCAGCGGGAAGATATGCTCAGCCTCCTCCGCCTCCACGTGGGGCTTGATCTCATTTTCGGCAAAGCGCTTCGCCTGTTCCTGCACCATCCGCTGCTCGGGGGTGAGTTCGAAATCCATCGGTGGTTCCTCCTCTCGTCTGCCGGGCCGGCTCCACGCCGGCGCTGTTCTCTCGATCGCGTAGGGGCCAGATGCAACATCGGGGCCTTGCGCCGGGGGGCCTCCCCCCCGCCCTGCGGCCGCCCTCGCTGTAGGCCGTCCCCGACAGAACGCGCCGTGGCCCGGGGAAGGCACCCCGGCAGCGTCGGGAAAGGCCGACATGTTGCGCCGCCGCGACGCAGCTCAGCTCTCGGAAACGGGGATTCCGTAGCGGGCCATTTTTTCGTACAGGGTCGTGCGGTGAATCCCCAGGAGCCTGCACGCCCGGCTCTTGTTGTTGCCGGCCACGGCCAGCACCCGCCGGATCGTCCGGCTCTCGGCCGCAGCCACCGCTTCGCTCAGGAGGGTGGTGGGAGCCTCCTCCCCCGCAACATCGGTCAGGAGGGCCGCCGGGAGGTCTTCCAGGCGGATGCGAGGCGTCTTGGCGTTCCACGCCACCCGCTCCACCACGGCGAGCAACTCCCGCACATTTCCGGGCCAGCGGTAGGCCATCAGTGCGGCCAGCGCCTCGGGATCGAACTCCATCGCCCCCGCGTAGTCGAACCGGGTGTCGAGCAGGTTTCGCACATACAGAGGGATGTCTTCCGGGTGCTCCCGGAGGGGAGGCACCCGCAGGAGCATCTTGTTCAGGCGAAAATAGAGGTCGAGGCGAAACCTGCCCTGCTCTGTGAGCTCCTTGAGATCCACGTTGCTGGCCGCGATCAGGCGAAAATCGACGTAGCGGATCATCGTGGCACCGACCCGCTCCACCTCCTTCTCCTGGAGAACCCGCAGGAGCTTGGCCTGCATGTCCAGGGGAAGCGAGCCGATCTCGTCCAGCAAGATCGTTCCGCCGTGGGCCTGCTCGAACTTTCCCACTCTGCCTTTGCGGTCGGCACCGGAAAAGGAGCCGGGCTCGTACCCGAAGAGCTCCGACTCTGCGAGCTCCCGGGGGATGGCCGCGCAATTCAGGCGCACGAAAGGGCCCTCGGCGCGCGGGCTGGCGTTGTGGATGGCGTGGGCGAAGAGCTCCTTTCCGGTCCCGGTTTCTCCGATCAGGAGGACGTCCGCGTCAGAGCGGGCGACCCTTCGCGCCAAATGGACCGCCTCCGCGAGCCGGTCGCCGCTGCCGAGGATCTGCTCGAAGGTGTACCGGTTCTGCTGGGGCATGGCCCGGAGCTTCTTCTCGTAGGCTGCGACCCGGTCCTCCAGCACCCGGACCATGCGGGTGAGCTTCGACACCTCGGCCAGGTCCCGGAACATGATGTTTCCCATGGCGCCGATGACCCGGCCGTCCTTGCGGATGGGGATGCGGGCCACGACCTTGGTCTTTCCCTGGATCTCCTGCAGGTGCCCCACCTCTGCCCGGCCCGTCTGGCACACGACCTGGAGCCGACTCGAGGGGAGGAGCTCGTTGACCGGGCGCCCCTTCGCGCCCCCCCGGGGGAGCCCCAGGAAGCGCTCGTTCTCGCGGTTCATGTAAACCACCCGGCCCTCCCGGTCCACCACGATGAGCCCCTCGTAACGGTTGTCCAGGAGGATCCGGAGAGCCTCCTCGGTCTCCTCGGTGATGCCGTAGGGACCGAACGCCTCTTCGAGCACCGAGCGGATGCGGGCAAAGTCGGTCATGGGCGTATTCTCCTCCTCCGCCCCGTAGCTACCACGGGGCACCGCATGGCGTAAAGCACCTCCGTGTTCACCGCCAGGGCATCGGGACACGAAGTGGTCTGCACAGGCGGGATGATCCAAGGGGTCACAGACCGGGGGGAGACCCGAACTGCCGCCCCCCAGGAGCCTCCCACCATGATGTCTTCGTGTCTTGGTGGCGGAGGCGCCAAGTCCGCCCTCACGTTGCCCGGCTTCGGCAGCCGTGGTAGCTTCGTCCCATGCCCGAGCTCCTCGTCTCCGAGATTTTCTCCAGCATCCAGGGCGAATCCCACTGGTCGGGGTATCCCTGTACCTTCGTGCGCCTGGCCGGGTGCAACCTCGACTGCGCCTACTGCGACACCCGCTACGCGCGGGACGGCGGGACTCCCGCAGACCTCCGGGCAATCGTCGAAGCGGTGGAACGGGAGGGCCTCGCCACCGTGGAAGTCACCGGAGGGGAACCGCTCCACCAGGCCGGCACGCCGGAGCTCCTGAGGTCCCTCGTGGCCGGGGGTCGGCGGGTCCTGCTGGAGACGAACGGGAGCCTCCCCCTGGAACCGGTACCCCCTGGGGTGATCGTCGTGATGGACCTGAAGGCGCCGGGTTCGGGCATGGCCACCTTCAACCGATGGGAGAACCTGGCAGAGCTCGGGCCGACGGACGAGGTCAAGGTGGTCTGCCGGGATCGCGCGGACTACGAGTGGGCGCGGACGGCTCTCCAGGGTAAGGGGCTCCTGGGACGGTTTCGGGCCAGCCTTTCCCCGGTCTGGGGGGAGCTCGATCCGGCCGAGCTCGCCGCGTGGATGCTCCAGGACCGTCTGGACGCCCGCCTCCAATTGCAGTTGCACCGCCTCCTCTGGCCCTCGGCACTCCGGGGGGTCTGAGCCGGCGCGGCCTTCCCCTTCGCCATGAGAGAAGCCCGGAGGACTCCAGACGGACGCTGGTACCTCGTCGAGGGATCCGAGGCCGTGTGCCGGATCGGGCCCCCGGACTGGGGCCCCGACGCCCAGGGGCACTGGCCCCGGGTGGACCTGGAGGCCCGCGCCATCGAGGATTCCCTCCGCTGTCCCAACTGCGGCACCTCCTGGGTCCTCGAGGAGTTCGACTGCGTCTTCGGGACCGCCTGCCGGGAGGGCAATGACGTGTACGTTCTGGTGCGTTGCACGGCCTGCCGCCTCCCTCACCGGGTCCGGGGGGTGGGGTTCGCCACCGCCTACCCGAGACTGATCGGCCTCATGGACGGCTGGGCCAGCGCAACCCGGCGCTGCGCCCTCTTCCGGGCCGCGGAAGAGGGGTTCTACGGACGCCAGAGGTCGGACCAGGACGAAAGGCTCTGAGCCTCACTTCGCCCCTCGTTCCACGACAGGAGGAGCCCTGTGAAATCTGTCGCCATTCTCATGGGAAGCCCCAACGACTGGTCCGTGATGAAGAAGGGCGTCGAGGTGCTCCAAAACCTCGCGGTGCCTTTCGAAGTCCACGTGGCCTCGGCCCACCGGGACCCGGCCCGGGTGGTCTCGGTGGTGTCCTCGGCCCGGGAGCGCGGCGTCGCACAATATTTCGTTTGTCCGGGCACGGTCCCGCCTGACGACGTGGAACCCCATTTCCGGATCGCGTCCGTGTTGGTCTCTCCCCGCATCTCGGGGACCAACACGCCACTGAAGATTTACTCTTACCTGCGGTCCGGAGTCC
>CAZYJP010000018.1:12644-15864 GCA_964647795.1 uncultured Thermodesulfobacteriota bacterium | reverse complement strand
CTACCCAGCCCTCCGCGAAGTGCCAGAGCCGGTAGCCCGGGAGCTCGGTCCCGGCCCCCCTCTCGATTCCTGAGGGCAGGGGACAGCCGCTCTTGCCGGGGCCCGGGGAAGCGGCCTGGCTGAGCGGGGGGCAACACGCGGTCTCGGTCGCGACGAGGCACGAACCCGGCGGCCCGGCCGTCGTGGGCGTGCCCGGTCCGTGCGCGCAGCAGTCTCCCCCTGATTCCGTGTTCATCGTTCCTCTCAGCACGCGCGGTCCGCCGGACCGCCGGGGGGGCTTCAGGCGGTCCCGGAACAGGCGCAGCGCCCACGGCCGAGGGCGCGCAGTCTCAGCAGGTGGGGCCACAGGGCAAGGGCGATCAACACCAGGGCGCTCACCGCCCCCACCGAGGGGGGGAAGACCTCGGCGCTCGTCCCGACCAGCGCCTGCGCAGAGAGATCCAGGGCTCCGTAGAGCCAGTCCAGGGCCGCTCCCGCGGCCAGTGCCCCGACACAGATGGCAGCGAGGTACCGGGCGGTCGTCTTGACGCCGAGGGTTCCCGCCACCACGGTGAGGGACGCGGCACTGGTAGCAGGCCCCGCCAGCAAGTAGACCAGGGCCGCACCGGGGCTCAAGCCCTTCAGGACAAGGGCCGCCGCGATGGGCGTCGCGGCGGTGGCGCACGTGTACATGGGCACCCCGATGACCAGCATCGCGAGCAGGGGGAGCAGCCCGCTTCCCAGGTGGGCCTGGATGAACTCCGTCGGAACGAGCACCGTGATCAGCCCAGCCCCCAGAAACCCCAGGGCGAGCCAGGGCGCCAGTTCTCCGAGCAGATCCCGAAAAGAGTACCGCAGCCCCTCCCGCGCCCTTGCAAGCCGGCCAGCCGACTCGGGAAGGGGTGCCTCCCGGCACCCGCAGGAGGAACGCGGCGGTTCGAGTACCGGCTCTTCCCGCCCGAAGAAATTCTCCGCCGTCCCAGCGGCCACGGCCGTGGCAAAGGCCGCTACGGGGCGCGCCACGGTCATCACGGGGTCCATGAGGGCGTACGTGAGGGAGATGGAGTCCACCCCCGTTTCGGGAGTCGAAACCAGGAAGGCGACCGTCGCTCCCTTGGTGGCGCCCTTTTTCCTCAGCCCGAGAGCAGCCGGAAGCACCCCGCAGGAGCATAGCGGCAGGGGGACTCCGACCAGGGCTGCCTTGAGAACGGACCGGACCTTGCCTCTCCCCAGGTGGCGCGCCACCCCCCCGGAGGACACGAAGGCGTGAATCAACCCCGCGGCAAACAACCCGAAGAGCAGGTAGGGGGCAGAGTCGGCCAGCACGCGCCAGCTCTGCCCGAACACCGCGAGAACGAACTCACGCCAGGCCAACGCGGTCCTCCATCACGTGACGCAGCCCTTCGGCAAAGAGGACGCGCACGTGGTCGTCATCGAGGCTGTAGTAGGCCAGCTTTCCCTCCCGTCGGGCCTTGACCAAACGGTGGGCCCGGAGAATGCGCAGCTGGTGGGAAACTGCGCTCGCCGTGACGTCGAACAGCTCCGCCAGGTCGCACACGCACAGCTCCCGCCGGGCCAGCGCCAGGAGCACCCGCACCCGGGTGGGGTCACCGAGCACCCGGAACGTCTCCGCCAGCGCCTCCGCAGGGGCCCCCTCGAGGGCCTTGCGCGCCTCCTCAACCGCCTCCGGGTGCACCAATCTCTCCTGACACAGGTCCATCGTCAACTCCAAATGTGTGAACATACGTTCACGCATTGAAACCGACCAAGGGCCCTGCTGTCAAGGGAAGCCAAGAGCGGCAGGGAGCTCAGGGAGCAGGGCAGACACCGCCTCGAAACGTCGCAGGTCGCACGAGGCCGCCCGTGGGCAACCCGAACTGCCTGTTGGGGCAAGGCGTCGGTCCTTGGGCCATCGTGTACTTGCCCACCCTGTGCAAACCCGGTTATATATGCCACCAAAGTTTGACCCGGGCGAACCTCACCTGAGACTGCACACCGCGAAAGAGGAGAAACACGATGAAGCGATCCTGGCTCCTGGCAGTAACGGCATTGGTGCTGAGCTCAGCTCCCGTGTGGGCCACGGAGAAGATCTCGGTGGCTACCGGCGGCACCGGCGGCGTGTACTACCCTTATGGCGGCGGCATGGCCGAGATCGTGAACAAGCACGTGGCGGGGGTCGAGGCGGTGGCGGAGGTCACCGCCGCGAGCGTCGAGAACGTGCGCCTGGTGGACCGCGGGGAGTCTGCGATCGGGCTCGTCATGGGTGACACCGCGTTTCAGGCCTTCGCGGGCACCGAGCGTTTCACGGGTGATTCGAAGAAGATCCGCACCCTGTTCGTCATGTACCCCAATCAGTTCCACGTGGTCGTGAGGAAGGGGAGCGGCATCGCCAAGGTCGCGGATCTGAAGGGCAAGCGAATCTCGATGGGGGCACCGGGCAGCGGCACGGCGGTCCAAGCCGAAGCGGTCCTGGGCGCGCTGGGCCTCGGGAAGGGAGCCTACCGCCCCTCCTTCCTGTCCTTCAACGAGACGGCCGATGCCCTCAAGAACCGGGCCATCGACGCGGGCATCTGGTCCGTGGCCCCGCCCACCTCTTCGATCATGGACCTCGCGACGACCCACGACATCGAGGTCCTGTCATTCTCGGACGAGGAGCTCAAAACCATCCACAAGGCGTACCCGTACTACTCGAAGTATGAGATCCCGGCAGGCCTGTACCGGGGCGTCGACCAACCCGTGCCGAACCCCTCGGTGTGGAACGTGGCCGTCGTGAGCGCCGACATGTCCGAGGAGATGGCGTACGCGCTCACCAAGGCGATCTTCGAGAACCACGGCGAGCTCGTGCGGGTCCACAAGGCCGCCGAGGACACCATACCCGAGGCCTCGATCGCCAACTCGCCCATCCCCCTTCACCCGGGAGCGGCCAAATACCTCGGAGAGAAGGGGCTCACCGTGCCCGAGGATCTCGTCGCCAAGTGATGTGAGGTCTGTCGCGGGCCTGGTGGGGGCAGCCGGCCTGGCCGCCCTGGCCCTGGCCCTGGCAGTAATCCACCGGCCCCTCCTCGAAGTCCGGCTCGAGGAGGGGCCGGTCGTGTGGCGGGAGGCCGTCGACCCCGGGGAGCCGATCGTCCTGTCCTACCTCCACTCGGTCACGGGCGAACCCGTCCGAGAGGAATACGTCCTCGACCGCGGGGGACGACTGCGGGTCCGCGAGCACGCCTACCGTCTCCAGGGTGCGGGG
>CAZYJP010000018.1:0-12634 GCA_964647795.1 uncultured Thermodesulfobacteriota bacterium | reverse complement strand
CGGGCAACTGGAAGGCGAAGGCCGCACGGTCGAGGCGCCGGGGGGTTGGACCCGGGTCCTCGGGCTCGACCGGGACGTGGGGCGCTTCGCCCTCCGGGTGGGCCAGGAGCCCCAGGACCACCGACTCCACGTACGGGGAAGACAGATGGCATTGAGCCGGATCCTGGCTGGACAGAAGCTCTGGATCGGCGGGCGGCCCGTCCGCCTGTGGGGGTGGCTTCGGCACCGACGGCCTGCCGCGCCACCGATACCTGCCCCTTGGGAGGAGACACCGTGACCACTCAACAGAGAACCGCGCTTGGGTGGGTGACCGGTGTGCTCGCCGTCACCCTCTCCCTCTTCCAACTCTACACGGCCGGGATCGGCCTGCTGAGCGCCATGTTCCAGCGGGGCATCCACCTGAGTCTCGCCATGGCCCTGGTGTTCCTGCTCTGGCCCTCGGGGGGGAAGCGGAAGACCCGCTTCGGCTTGGCGGCTGACGTGATCCTGGCGCTCCTGAGCTTCGCCGTCGGCGGCTACATCCTGGTCTTCTACGACGACATCATCTGGCGCATCGGCGACGCCACGGTCTGGGACATCGCCCTGGGCACGCTGGCCACGCTCCTCGTCCTGGAGGCGACCCGGCGTACCACGGGCTGGGTCATGAGCTGCATCGCGCTGTGTTTCCTGGCCTACGCCTTCTTCGGGAGCTACATCCCCGGCGCACTCTCCCACAAGGGCTACAGCTTGGAGCGGGTGATGACCCAGCTCTACCTCACCACCGAGGGGATCTACGGCACCCCACTCGCCGTGGCGGCCACCTACGTCTTCATCTTCGTGCTCTTCGGGGCCTTTCTCGAGGTGACCGGGGCGGGGCAGTTCTTCATCGACCTGGCATACGCCCTGACCGGGCGCTACCGGGGCGGCCCGGCCAAGACCTCGGTCTTGGCGAGCGCCTTTCTGGGCAGCGTCTCGGGTTCGGCCATCGCCAACACCGTGGCCACCGGGAGCTTCACCATCCCCCTCATGAAGCGGCTGGGCTACGAGCCCCACGAGGCCGGGGGCATCGAGGCGGCGGCCTCTACCGGCGGGCAGATGATGCCGCCCATCATGGGCGCCGGGGCCTTCCTCATGGCCGAGTACACGGGGCTGCCCTACCTGGAGATCGTCAAGGTCGCGATCATCCCGGCCTTTCTCTACTTCTACACGGTCCTTCTCTTCGTCCACGTCTGGGCCGTGAAGAAGGGGCTCAAGGGTTCGGCGAAGGAGGACCTGCCGCCCCTCGGGAGGACACTCCGGGACGGAATGCACTTCCTCCTCCCCTTTGGAGTGCTCCTCTATTTCCTCTTCGCAAACTTCAGCCCGATGATGGTGGGGTTCGTCTCGGTGGTTTCGGTGTTCTTCGCGTCGTTTCTCCGTCGGGCCACACGGGTGGGCCTGCGAAAGACTCTGCAGGCCCTGGAGACCGGCGCGAAGAACGCGATCACCATCTCGATGGCGTGCGCCACGGCGGGGATCATCGTGGGAGTGGTAGGCCTCACGGGCCTGGGCCTCAAGTTCAGCCACTTGGTGGTGAGCCTCTCGGGCGGCTACGTGGTGCCGGCGCTCGTGCTGATCCTCTTGGCGAGCCTGGTGCTCGGCATGGGCCTTCCGGTCACCGCCTCCTATATCGTGCTCGTGATCCTGGCCGGGCCGGCCCTGTTGGACATGGGTGTTCCGCTCATCGTCGCTCACATGGTGGTCTTCTGGTACAGCCAGGACGCCAACGTAACCCCCCCGGTGGCCCTGGCCGCCTTTGCGGGTGCCGGCGTGGCCGGCGCCAACGTGATGAAGACGAGCTTCGTCTCCTGGAAGCTCGCCAAGGGGCTCTACCTCATTCCGGTCCTGATGGTCTACTCCCCGCTGCTGCTCAACGGCCCGCTGGACGATGTGTTTTTCGCCGTAGTGTCGTCCATCCTCGCCCTGACCGGGTTCGTGGCCGCCCTGGAGGGGCACCTCCTCCGCCCGATAGGCTGGGTCGGCCGCGTCGCCGTGATCGCCGGCGGGCTCCTGATCTTCTGGCCGGGTCCCCAAACCGACTGGCTCGGGCTCGCGGTCCTCGTCGCTGCCCTTCTGCCCCAGGTATTTCCCCTGGCCCGTGTTCGAGCCTCGCCGCGAAACAGCTGACCGGAGAGGCCGGTCGGTCGCTTCACCGACGAAGTCTCGCGCCGCTCCGGGCCTTTCTAACTTCGGCCACGCCGGACGCAAACCAAAAACCCCCATCCCGGACCAAGAGCCCATGGACTCAAAGCTCCTCGACCTCCAGGAAGCAGCCGCCCGGGTGCCCAGCGGGGCGTCGCTGTCCATCGGCGGCTTCACGAGCCAGCGCCACCCCACGGCCCTCCTGAGGGAGCTGGTGCGCCGCCGGGTGCGTGACCTCGCCGTCTACTGCCACTCGGCCGGGAGCGACGTGGACCTCCTAATCGGGGCCGGGTGCGTCCGCCGGGTGGAGGGGGCATACCTGGCCGACGGGGTCTTCTCCCCCATCGCCCCCAACTGGCGCCGCTTCGTCCAGGAGGGCCGTCTCGCCTTCGAGGACTACTCCAACGCGGCCATGATGGCCCGCTTCACCGCGGGGGCCATGGGACTTCCGTTCTTCCCCACCCGCTCCATGCTCGGGACCGACCTCTTGGAGAAGGAGGGACTCAGCCCCGAGGCCCGGCGGGCCGATCTCGAGGCCGCCCCCCGAAAGGCGGCCGTGACCCGGTGCCCCTTCACCGGGGAGCCCGTAGCGCTGGTGCCCGCAGTGCGCACGGATTTTTGCCTCCTGCACGTCCAGAAGGCGAGCCCGCTGGGGCTCCTGCGCATCGAGGGCCAGGAGTTCCTGGACGTCCAGCAGGCACTGGCGGCCCGCACGGTGATCGCCACCTGCGAGGAACTGGTGGAGGACGAGGAGCTCCGGCGCGAACCGGAGCGCAACCGCATCCCGCCCTTCGCGGTTCACGCGGTGGTCCACGTCCCCTTCGGCGCCCACCCTCACAGCGTGCACAACTGTTACGACTACGACCCCGACCATCTGTCGTTCTTCGCCCAGGCGGCCGGCTCGGACGAAACCTTCGAGGAGTACCTGGATCGCTTCGTCTTCCGGCCGGCCGGCCACGCGGGGTACCTCGACGCCATCGGGGGGGAGGCGCGGCTCGACGCGCTCCGGGCCCGCTCGGGTCTGGGGTACAATCCGGAGCTCCGGAGAAGGTGAGGAGAGAGGGGATGAGCCGGGATTTCTCCACCCTCGAGATCATGGCCGTCGCCGCGGCCCGGGAGATCCGGGACCGGGAGGTGGTCTTCGCCGGTACGGGGCTCCCCATGCTGGGGGCCATGCTGGCCCAGCGCACCCACGCACCCCGGTGCACCATCGTCTTCGAGGCGGGGGGCGTCGACCCACAGATGCTCCACCTCCCCATGAGCGTGGGGGACTCGCGCACGCTCGTCGGGGCGGCCCAAGCCGCGGGGCTCCTGGACGCCTTCACGTACATCCTCCAGGGCGGCCGGGTGGACGTGGGGTTTCTGGGAGGGGCCCAGATCGACCGCTACGGCAACCTCAACTCCACCGCGCTGGGGGAGTATCGGCTCCCCGCGGTGCGCTTTCCGGGGAGCGGCGGCTCCGCCGACGTGGCCGCGCTCTCGGGCCGCACCGTCGTTATCGCCCGCCACGAGCGGCGCCGGTTCCCCCATTGGGTGGACTACCGCACCAGTCCGGGGTGGCTCGAGGGCGGCGACTCCCGGGAACGTGCCGGAATCCCCGGGGGAGGACCGGCGGCGGTGGTCACCACCCTGGGCGTCGTGCGCTACCGCCCCGAAACGCGAGAGCCCTACCTCGCCTCCTACCACCCGGGCACCTCCGCGGCCGGTGTCCAGGCCGAGACCGATTTCCCCCTCGACCTCACGGACGCCTACGAGACCCCGCCCCCCGCCCGGGAAGAGCTTGAGATTCTGCGCTGCGTCGTGGACCCGGAGGGGGTCTTCCTGGGAGGCCGGGAGGGAGGCTGACCTGGCAAGCGCGGAGCCCGCTCTTCGGCTCAGCCTCGGGAGGCCACCCAGGGTAAGAGCTGCAGGGACAGGTTCTGGCACGGTCTCCAGGCTTGCCGCCAACGGCGACGTTTTCGGTCCGTCGCCCATGGGATGGGGACGGGGGACGTATGGACTCATGAGAGCTCGCGGCAACAAATCATCTACGTTCCCTCCGGTGACCGCGCCCACAAGGAGACACCCATGCTCGGCATCCAGAAGATCGACCACATCTGCATTGCCGTGAAGGATCTGGCACAGGCCCGGAAGGTCTGGGAGCCCTTCCTCGGGAAGAGCGCTCCCGACCTGGCGTACCGCCATGAGGTGGAGGCGATCGACGTGGCACGCTACTACGTAGGCGAGGTGGGGTACGAATTGATGGCGTCCACCCGCGGGGGGAGCGACGTGGATCGGTTCCTCAAGAAGCACGGGGAGGGGGTGATGCTCGTCTCCTTCAAGGTTCCCGACACGGTCGCGGCCATGGAGAAGCTCGAGGCGGCAGGCTTCCAGATGATCGACAAGACCCCACGGGTCTGGGAGAAGAGCCGCTACGCGTTTCTCAATCCCGCTTTCATGAACGGCGTGCTGGTGGAGGTCATCGATTAGTTGAAAATGCCTTTCCTGGCCTTTTCAAGCACGGCACCCGGTGCGAGTGACGGCTTCGGACATCGGACCTTCTCAAGATCTCCCCGAAGGGGGCAAGGGAGGGTCTTCCGGTCCGAGGGCAGACGGGGAAACGGCACCTCGAGCTCCGTGGGGCGGGGGGATTTCCGTCGATTGTCACGGGGGAGCAGGCCCGCTTGCCCTGCTTGCCCTGCCGTCCGCTTGCCCTGCCGTCCGCTTGCCCTGCCGTCCGCTTGACAGTTTCCCGCCCTCCTCTACGCTGCTCTCAAACGACCCGCGGGAGGAAACGCCGTGGCGATCCTGGAGATCAGCGTGGTCCCCCTGGGCACGGACGGCCCCAGCCTGAGCCGGCACCTCGGGGAGATCCCGAGAATCCTCGCCGAGAGCGGGCTGCGGCACCAGACACACCCCATGGGCACCGTGGTGGAGGGGCCGGTGGCCGACCTCCTGGCCCTGGCCGAGAAGCTTCACGAGGCGGGGTTCGCCGGGGGCGCCCGGCGGGTTTCCACCCATATGGTGCTGGACGACCGCCGTGACGTGAGCCGGCCAATGGAGGCAAAGGTGAGGAGCCTGGAGCGGACGGCACGGGAGCGGGCCGGCGTGCCGTGATCGAGATCCCGATCCCGGGCGGCGAGCCCCTGCGGCTGGCCTCTCTCGTCCTGGAGCTGAACGGCACCTTGACCACCGCCGGGAACGTGGCGCCCGCGGTGCCGAGGCTGAGGCGCCTCACGGCAACCCTGCGGGACTGAGGAGCCCATGGACCACTCCGCGGCCGAACCCGAGTGCGAGCGCGAGGCCTTCTTCTGGGAGCCACTGGAGGAGAAGGCGGTGCGCTGCGGTCTGTGCGCCCACGGGTGCAGGATCCCCGAAGGGGCCGCGGGGCTGTGCGGCGTGCGCCAAAACCGGGACGGAGCGCTGCGAACCCTTGTGTACGGCCGGCTGGTCGCCAGGAACGTGGACCCCATCGAGAAGAAGCCGCTCTTCCACGTCCGGCCGGGCTCCCTCTCGTACTCCATCGCCACGGCCGGGTGCAACTTCCGCTGCTCCCACTGCCAGAACTACGAGATCAGCCAGATCCAGCGGGACCAGGGGAGGCTCCCCGGCCGGTTCACGCCCCCCGAGGCCGTCGTGGCCGCCGCAAGGGAGACCGGTTGCGAGAGCATTTCCTACACCTACACCGAGCCCACCATCTTCTTCGAGTATGCCCTCGACTGCATGAATCTCGGCCGCAAGGCCGGCCTGCAGAACGTGTTCGTCACGAACGGCTACGAGAGCCCGGCGTGCGTGGAAGCGGCGGTCCCCTATTTGGACGCGGCCAACGTGGACCTCAAGGCGATGACCGACGCGTTCTACCGGAAAGTGTGCGGTGCCCGCGTCGAGCCGGTGCTACGCACCATCCGAGACCTGTGGAACCGGGGCGTGTGGGTCGAGGTCACCACGCTGGTGATCCCCCACCACAACGATGCGCCCGAAGAGCTCCGGGAAATCGCCCGTTTTCTCCTCTCCGTAAGCCCCGACCTTCCCTGGCATGTCACCGGTTTCTACCCGACGTACCGCCTCACCACCGAGCCGCCGACCGCCGCGTCATCCCTAGAACAGGCGCGCCGGATCGGCTTCGAGGAGGGGCTTCGCTTCGTCTATGCGGGGAACCGTCCGGGCCGAGGCTGCGAGGACACCCTCTGCCCGTCCTGCCGCCGTGCGGTGGTCCGACGCCGGGGCTTTGCCGTGATCGAGAACGCCCTGGGGCCCGACGGGCGCTGTCCAGGGTGCCGCCAGTCCGTTGCAGGTCTTGCCATGGGAGGTGACGCATGAGCTATCAGAAGATCCTGATCCCCCTGGACGGCTCGGAGCTGGCCGAGGCCGCCGTGGACGCGGCCGCGCCCCTGGCCAAGGCCTTTGGCTCCGACATCCTGCTCCTGGGCGTCCTGGACCTCACAGCCGGCATGTACGACGTGTACTCCGAGGCCTTCAGCCCGGTGGACCTCAGGGCGCAACTCGAGAAGTTCATCGAGAACGCCCTGGACCGGGCGGAAGGGCGGCTGGGGGCGCAGGGAATCAAGGCGCGGCGATTCAGCCTGGTGGGGATCCCCCACGAGGAGATCTCCGAGTTGGCTCGCCAGGAGGGAGCCGACCTGATCGTGATGACCACCCACGGCCGCAAGGGGCTCACCCACCTGCTCCTGGGCAGCGTCACGGAGAAACTCATCCGGACGGCGCCGTGCCCCGTGCTCGTGGTACCCCCGGAGGCGGCGGAGAAGGGCGGCCCTTGACAGTATCGGGCGGGCGTGGGATAGGTAACCCCAGAGGTTAGCAATGATCATCACCCGCGCCACTGAGTACTCCCTCCGCGCCATGCTGCACCTGGCCCAGTGCTACCCGGCATCCGTGGTCTCCAAGCAGGAGATCTGCGGGGCCGAGGGGATCACCCCCGCGTTCCTGACGAAGATCCTCCAGCCCCTCATCCACCGCGGGCTGGTGCGCTCGAAGCGGGGGGTGGCCGGCGGGTTCGCCATGGCTCGGGATCCGGCCCACGTAACGGTTCTCGACGTCATGCAGGCGGTGGACGAGCCGCTCACCCTGAACATGTGCCTCCTGGAGGGACACCCCTGCGCCCGCCAGTGCACCTGCCCGGTGCACGACCTGTGGGCCGAGGCACGGCACAAGATCGAAGAGATCTTCGGGTCGCGGAGCCTGGCGGACCTCGCCGGAGAGCGCACCCGCCGGTTGACCTCCCGGGGCTGCTGAGCGGGGCGGCGGAACCATCCCTCGCCAAGCGGTAAGTCCAGGGCCCGCCGGAATCCGCGGCCTGCATCATCGTTCCGCCAATCCACTACCCGGGATCGTCTGCCGACACGGAAGGACTGCCCACCGCCCCGGGCGCAGGTGGTGGATCGTGGCCCGGGCCCCCCTTGACGTCGGCCCCTCCCGCCGGTAGCTTCCCTGCGCGACCGTCCCCGACCGCGAACACGTTCACCGAGCTCCCATGGCCCCACAGAAGACCGCCACCCCCGAGGGTTCACCGCGACCGCCCATCGTGCGGTGGCAGCCGAACATGACGGCGGTGCTCACGGCCCTGGCGCCCGCCGCCCTCGCCGCCCTGTATTTCTATGGCTGGCGGGCGGTGGCCGTCCTGGCCGTGACCAACATCTTCGCCTTCGTCACCGAGCGGTACTTCACCCGCCAACGCCGGGAGCCGGTGACCTCGGCGGTCTTCGTCACCGGGAGCCTCCTGGCCCTGTCGCTACCCCCGGCCACTCCCCTCTGGATGTGTGCCCTGGGGGCTGTGGTTGGCGTCTGCTTCGGCAAGGAGCTCTTCGGGGGGATGGGCCGAAACGTCTTCAACCCGGCCCTGGTGGGGCGGGCCTTCCTCTTCGTGACCTTCCCCACCCATCTCACGGCGGGATGGCTCGAGCCCTTCCGGGGCGGGCCGGGGGGGCTCACCGCCTGGCTGCCTGCCGACGCGGTTAGCACCGCCACACCCCTTCCCACCCTGGCGCACGGGGAGCCGGTCTCCGCGCTCCTCCTGTTCATCGGGGCGGTTCCGGGGAGCCTGGGGGAGGCCTGCAAGGCCGCGATCCTCTTGGGGGCGCTCTACCTCCTCTGGAAGAAGGTGGCCTCCTGGGAGATCATGACCTCCACCGTGGGCACCTACCTGGTCGTCACCGCCGCTTTCCGAGTCCTCGGCTGGGGCGCGGGCGCCGATCCCCTCCACGGGGTCCTGGCAGGAGGGTTCCTCTACGGCGCCGTGTTCATGGCCACCGACCCCGTGAGCGCCAACCGCACCCGCCCCGGGAAGGTCGCCTACGGGATGGTGATCGGGCTGGCCACGGTCCTGATTCGCGATCTGGGGAACTTCCCGGAAGGGACCATGTTCGCCATCCTCCTGGCCAACATGTTCGGCCCCATCCTGGAGGAGGGACTCGAAGCCTGGAAGGCGCGGCGGGCCGGGGAGGCGCCCTCGTGAGAGAGTCCGCCCTGTACCCCGTGCTCTTCATGGTGGCCCTGGCGGCCTTTTTCGGGGCCGTGGTGAGCTCGCTCGCCCTGGTCACCCGGGAGCGGGTGCTGGCTGGAGAGAGGGCCCAGTTCCGCCAGCACGTGCTCGCGGCCTTCCACCTCGAGGCGCCACTGGATCCGGACGCCCTGGCCCGGGTCTGGAGCCAGCGGATCGAGGAGAGGGAAGACTCCGCCGGCCCGTACTACCTGGCCCGCGCAGAGGACGGCTCGGTGCTGGGCTACGGTTTCGGGTTCTCCGGCCCCGGCTTCTGGGGGCCCATCAGCGGTGTCCTGGCGGTGAAGCCGGGCGGTGACGAGATCCTGGGCATTTCCTTTACCAAGCATCAGGAGACTCCCGGCCTGGGGGGGCGGATCACCGAGAGACGGTTCCGAGACCAGTTCGCAGGCAAACCGATGGCACCGCCTCCCGAGGGCGGGCCCGCTCTCGTCTTCGTGTACCGGGAACCCCGGGAGATCAGGGAGGTGGAGGCGATCACCGGGGCCACCCAGACCAGCGTGCGGCTGGAGGAGTCCCTGAACCGATTTCTGGCCCAGGTGGGCCGCCGGCCGGCCTTGGACAAAGGGGCTCCCCGATGATCGGCCCCGTCCTGTGGCTGCGCCGCAGCCTGGGGTTCTCCGCCGTCCGCCGGGGGGTGTGGGACGACAACCCCATCTATCGCCAGATCCTGGGCATCTGCTCCGCCCTCGCGGTGACCAACCTCCTGGTCAACACGGCGGTGATGGCGGCCGGACTGGTCTTCGTGACCGCCATGTCGAGCTTCACGGTGAGCTGCCTGCGCAAGGTGACCCCCAAACGAGTGCGCATGATGGCCCAGGTGCTCATCATCGCCTCGTACGTCATCATGGTCGACATCGCCATCAAGGCGTACCTTCCGGGGATTAGCGAGGCCCTGGGGCCCTACGTCGGCCTGATCATCACCAACTGCATCATCATGGGCCGGTGCGAGGGGTTCGCCTCCAAGAACCCCCCCCTGCTCTCCTTCCTCGACGGGGTGGGATGCGGCCTCGGTTACAGCCTGGTGCTCCTTCTCATCGCCTTCTTCCGGGAGCTCCTGGGGTTCGGGACCCTCTTCGGGGCTCCGGTCCTCCCCGACGGCTTCACCCTATGGATCATCATGGTGATGCCGCCGGGAGCGTTCTTCATGCTCGGTCTCGTAATGTGGCTGCTCCGGGCCGTCCAGGGGACCCAGTCCCCGGCGGAAGGAGGGTAGCGTGGAAACCCCCGGCGCCTTCACGATCTTCATGGCCTCGATCTTCATCAACAATATCCTCCTGACCAACTTCCTCGGGATGTGCTCCTTCATCGCCGTCTCGCGCGAGATCAAGACCGCCCTCGGGCTGGGATCGGCGGTGATCTTCGTGATGACCCTGACCTCGGGCATCAACTACTTCGTCTACCGGCTCCTCCTGGAACCCCTCGGCCTGGAGTACCTGCGGTTCATCGCCTTCATCGTCGTGATCGCCGCCACAGTCCAGCTGGTGGAGATGATCATCGAACGGGTCAGCCCGGTGCTGTACTACGCACTGGGGATCTTCTTGCCCCTGATTACCGTGAACTGCGCGATTCTGGGGGTGAGCCTGTTTCTGGTGATCCGGGAGTACACCTTCCTCCAATCCCTGGCCTACGGGGCGGGGGGCGGCGCGGGCTGGGCACTGGCCATCCTCTCCATGGCGGGCCTCCGCCAGAAGATGAAGCGCTCCCGCGTCCACCCGGCGCTCCAGGGGCCTGCCATCACCATGATCATCACCGGGATCATGGCCCTGGCCTTCATCGGCTTCTCAGGCATGGTGCCGATGTGAGCAGGACGCCGGGAGGGGGACGAGGGCGGCGGGACGCCGGGAGCTGCGGGGACCCGTGGGCAGCGTGATCTGGGCCGTCCTGGTGCTGGCGGGCCTCGGGGGGTTTCTGGCCCTGCTGCTCATCCTCGCGGAGAGGAAGTTCACCCTCTCCGGCCCGGTCCAGCTCAAGATCAACGAAAACGAGCCCCTCGAGGTGGAAGGGGGAGACGCCCTGCTCTCGGTGCTGAAGGGGGAGGACATCTTCATCCCCTCGGCCTGCGGGGGCAAGGGGAGCTGCGGCCTGTGCAAGGTCCGGATTCTGAAGGGGGGCGGCCCGATCCTGCCCACCGAGACCCCCCACCTCTCGGAGG
Organism: uncultured Thermodesulfobacteriota bacterium; assembly: GCA_964647795.1. Lineage (GTDB taxonomy): Bacteria > Desulfobacterota > Deferrisomatia > Deferrisomatales > JACRMM01 > JBFLZB01. The sequence continues at coordinate 1,823 of CAZYJP010000018.1, read as the reverse complement.
AGGAGTTGGAGGGCCAAATGCGGCTCTCCTGTCAGGTGAAGGTCCGGGAGGACCTGGAGATCCAGATCCCCGAGTCGCTCCTGGAGATCGAGGAATACCCGGTCCGCGTGGACTCGATCCGGGAGTGCACCTACGACACGAAGAAGGTGCGCCTGTCGTTCCTCGGCGACGGGGGGTTCGCCTTCCGGGCGGGCCAGTACGTCCAGGTGGAAACCCCCATCTACGACGGGCTGGCGGAGCCCGTGTACCGCGCCTACTCGATCGCTTCACCCCCTTCGGAGAAGCGATTCATCGAGCTGATCCTGCGCAAGGTACCTCGGGGCATCTGCACCACCTACATCCACGAGCTCCTCCTCGTGGGCGACCGCCTCAAGATCAACGGCCCCTATGGGGACTTCTACCTCCGGGACACCGAGGCAGAGTCGGTCTTCATCGCCGGAGGATCGGGTCTGGCTCCTTTCGAGGCGATTCTTGCCGACATGGCCGAGAGGAAGATCCGCAAGAAGGTGACTCTGTTCTTCGGCGCGGTGAACCGCAGGGACCTCTACGACCAGGACCTGCTGAAGGAGTACGAGGAGACACTTCCGGACTTCCGCGCCGTGCCGGCCCTCTCGAGGCCGACACCCGAGGACCACTGGGAAGGGGAGGAGGGCCTCATCACCGAGGTGGTGGCGCGCCACTACGAGAGCATGGCCGGCATGGAAGGGTACCTGTGCGGCAGCCCGGGAATGGTCGACGCCTGCATCAAGGTGCTCACCGGCAAGGGCATCCCGGAGGACAGAATCCACTTCGACAAGTTCACGTGAGAGAGGAAGCGGGGAGAGCACCCCATGAAGCAGCCACCGCACCTAATCCGGGCCCAGGCCCGCATGGCGCCGGGTGTCCTCACCATGGACGGGTTCCTCGGGGGGGACACCCGGGATCTCGCGGAGATTCTCGAGGACGACGAGGGCGCGGTGCGGCGGCTCGGGCTGCGGCACGACCAGCTCGCCGCCGCCCTGCAACGGCTCACCGAGAAGGCCATCGGCGCCTTTGGCGCCCCCGTCCAGGAAGGCCTGTTCGGTTTGTGCGCCTGGGAGGCCATGGGGGCGATCCCCTGCCCCTTCGGCGAACCGGGCCTCCACCCCAAGGCGGTGATCGAGGCGACGCGCACCGACACGGGGGAGCACCTCTCCTGGACCGCGCTGCAGATCCACCTGATCCGGGGACACGGTTTTTACGAGGGCCGGGGGAGCCCCTTCCGCCTGGAGCCCGAGGTTCTCGCCCGATTCCTGGCGGTGCAGCCCGAAGAGCCGTGACGCGGGTGGCCGCTTCTCAGGACGCCCCGACCACCGGGTTCGCGGGTCTCCTCCTGCGCGGCCGGCGGCGGCGTCTCTTGTCCCCCCCGGGGGGTTCCTGCCCCGCCAGGTAGGCTTCCCAGTAGGCCACCACCTCGTCCAGTCCCCCGGCCATCGCTGCCCAGGCGGTGAAGAGCGACCACGCCTCCGGGAACTCGGGCTTGCGGACGAACTTCCCCTTGGTGCGGTACGACTTCCCGCGGGCGATCCGGTAGCAGGAGAGGAGCAGATCCGCGGCCAGGTGCCGCAGATGGGCCGAGATCTGGTAGCGCTGGGTCAGGGATTCGGTCAGGGGAGAGATGGCTTCATTGGCCGGCTCCAGGTTCGAGTTCGAGCCGGGGGTTATGGGGCAGCGGGCCGCCACGGTCGGCAGCAGGAGGGCGGCAAGGTAGCGCGACTCGTCGGGCCGCCAGCCCGAAGCCACCCGTTGGTCCAGGGCGTCGACCAGGGGGAAGACTCCCTCGACCTCCTCCACCTCGGGCAGGA
>CAZYJP010000017.1:0-16699 GCA_964647795.1 uncultured Thermodesulfobacteriota bacterium | reverse complement strand
CGAGCCGACGCCGCGCGGGATCGTGGGGAGTCGGAGTCCTTGGCGCGGTTGGCGGCTGTGGTTGCGCCGTCAGACCCGAGACCCCCCGCCTTCCTGGCCAGACTCTACCTTGCGGAGCGGCCTTTGGACGCCGCAGCCCAGGGGTGGAGATTTCTCTCCCTGTCTCTCCGGGATCCGTGGGTTCAGGCGATGGGGGTCCTGCGCCTCGGCGCAGCTACCGCTCTGGGGGCGTGGGCCGCCGCACTGGCCCTTCTCATAGCGGGCTCGGCGGGACGGGTGAGACTGGCTTTTCATGATTACCGGGACAGCTTTCCCCGGGGGTTTCGAGCCTGGACTCCGGGTCTTCTGCTCTCGCTGACCACGGTGGCCCTGTGGACCGCAGGGGCGGGGCCGGCACTGTTCCTCCTGCTCGCCGGCCTTGCGTTCGCCCCCTATTATCCTCTGCGGGGGCGTTGGGCCTTGGGCTTTTGCCTGGGGGTGGGGTGCTTGCTGATGTGGCCCTTGGGGGCACTCTTTGCGGTGGGCGGACCTCCGGGGGAGCGGGCCTGGGCGCTCTATCGGGTGTGGAAGGGGGACGGCGGAGAGCTGCTGGACGCCGACCTGCGGCGGGTCTTTCAACCGGACGACCCCCGTGGCCTCTTCGCCCGGGCACGGGTCGCCCGGCGTGGGTACCGGCTCGAGCACGCGACGGGATTGCTGGAGCAGGCGCTCCCACAGCCGCGCGCCCTCGGGTCCCTGCTGCACCAGGAGCTCGGCACGCTGCGGTTCCAGCAGGGAAGAAGCGATGAGTCCCTGGAGGAGTTCCGGGCAGCAGCGGCATCGGATCCCAGGGATCCGATGCCCTGGCTCAACCGCCACGTCGTCCACCTGTCCCGCTTGGAGCTCGGCCTCGCGGACGAAGCTCTGGAACGGGCCCGGGTGCTTGGTGCATCCGTGGCGGACCGCTCCGGCAGGCCTGCCACAGAGGTCATTCCCCAACTCATGCCCACGGCTCCGGCGATGCCGAAGGCGTGGGTGCGGGAGGAGTTGCTGAGCCGGGCGACCGCCTCGCCGCCCTGGGTGGAGCGCCTTTCGAGGGGCCTCTTCCTGCCGATTTCCGGTTTCGACCCCGCCATCCTTGGTCTCTTGGCGCTTGGGCCGTTCCTTATCCCACGCAGGCGAAGTGCCGGGCGTCGGAGTCACTGCTGTCCTTCCTGTGGATCGATGGTGTGCCCGCGGTGCGGCCGGCGGGTCAAGGATACGTTGCTGTGCCCGGCGTGCTGGGCTGCCGGCCAGGACGCTGAAACGGACTCGGCGGAGAAGGAGCGGCACCTGAGTCGCATCGCCGAGTGGAAGACCTCTCGCGACCGGTGGGTTCTCCTGGGGCGTGTGCTGTTCCCGGGCTGGAGCGACTTCCTCATCGTCGGTTCCGTCACCGCGTTGGCGGCGGGCATCCTGTGGGCCGGGTTGCTGGGTTGGGCCGCACAGACGCTCCTGTATCCCGTTCCCGTCTCGCCGTGGTCGCTTCCAGGATCGCCCTGGGGCGCCTTGGCAGCCGCAGCGGCGATTCACGCGGCGGGGGTTTGGGTCTGGGTGGTGCGCCGATCATCCTCCGGTCGGGGGTAGGCCGCCATGCCTCTCCAGGGAAACATAGAATCCTTTGGCGTTTCGGAAATTCTTCAGCTCATCTCTCAGCAGGCCAAGACGGGAACCCTCGAGATCCAGACCGGGGACGGCCTTGCCCGGCTGCGGTTTCTCGAGGGCAGCCTCCTGGAGGCTTGGCCGGACAAGCGAACTCCCGCGGAGTACATCGGGGTGCTCCTGGTCCGCTCAGGGCTCATCACGCCGGCGCAGTTGGATTACGCCCTCGACGTCCAGCGGCGCAGCCTGCGCCGGCTCGGCGATATCCTGGTGCGCGGAGGGGTACTGAGGGTCGAGGACTTCCAGGAGGTACTGGCGCTCCAGCACCGGGAGACCGCCTATCGGCTGCTCCGGGTCCGGCGCGGCAGTTTTCGTTTCCGCCCGGGACCCGTGGGACCGGAGGAGGGAGTCAGCGTCCCGATGGACGTTGGGGAACTGTTGATGGAGGGCTTCCGGCAGATGGACGAGATGCCGAAGCTCCTCGAACGGGTGCCCTCGGAGAAGTGGGTCTACGGCCGGGCGCCGGCACCTCCGGGAGACCCGAACCTCAACCCGCAGGAGCGCAGCGTCTTCCGCTTGGTCGACGGAACGCTCTGTGTGCGCGAAGTGGTCGATCGGGCCCGCCTCGGGGAGTTCGCGGGCTGGAAAGCCCTGGCAAGCCTCTCCGAGAAGGGGCTCATTGAGCCTCTGGGTTCATCCCGGCGCGCGAGGATCCACCCCAAAGTCGGCCGCCCGTCGAGAGTCCCGGATGTTCTCGTCGCACTGGGTTTGAGCATACTCGGGCTTGGCCTCCTCGCTCTCTTTGCAGGCCAGGGGCTCCAGGCGTGCCGCCAACTCGCGGGGACTCTGGCGGTGAGGCGTGTCGAGGCGGTCCGGGCGGCCGAGCGGGGGCGAACCTGGGCGGAGCGTACACTGCCGCGCTGGCCGGACGGTAGCCTGCAGGAGGCCCCTCCGGAGCCTCGGGAATTCCGCGAAACGGAACCCTGACGACAACCGACGCGACGCAGCCCCGGCTCCTCGCGTCCCGTTTCGACCGGGACGGCGAGAGCGGCGGGTGGGGCCCTGGTCTCGGTCGCGCTTCAGAGGTGGTGAGGGTGGTGAGTGCGCAGCCGGCGGCCGGCGACGCGCCTACTGGTTTTGGAGGAGGCAGCGTGATCCTGGTTGCGGAGAACCTCACGGTGACCCACCCGGAGGTCGCTCGGAGCGTGAGGGAGGCGGATGCGGAACCCATCCGGGGGCTCGCGGAAGAGGCGCGCCGCGCGGGGGCCGCGTTCCTCGACGTGAACCTGGGGACGGGGCGCTGGGGCGGACCTGCTGCGGTCGAGTTCGTTCTCCAGGCCCTCCGAGGCACTTGGGAGGGAGGCATCCTGGCGGATACCCTGGATCCTGCCGTAATGGTGCGCGTCTGCGATACCTGGCACGGGCCCGTGGTTCTGAACGGGTACTCCGGGGACCCCGACCGGGAGAGCGTCTTGGAGGTGGCGGCCGGCCGGGGAGTGGAACTCGTCGTGCTGCTCATGGCCAAGGGGATTCCGAACGGAGTGGACGCACGGCTGGCATTGGCAGCCGAACTCGTGGGGAAGTCCGTGGCTCGGGGGGTCCCGCTCGAAAGACTCTGGATCGACCCCGTGGTAGCTCCTCTGGGCTGGGTCGACGGCCAGGAGCACGATGCCGCTCTTCTGGAGGTGCTGCGCCGCTTGCCCGACGTTCTGGGGCAACCCGTCAAGACCCTCGTAGGGCTCTCGAACCTGACGACCGGCGCCGTCGGCGGGAACAGGGTGCCGTGGCTCCAGGAGGTGTTCCTGGCCGCCGCGGCGGGGGCCGGCCTGACCCACGCGATGGTGGACATCCGGAGCCCCGGCTTGATCCGGACTGCTCGGGCCTTGGAGGTGCTTGCCGATCGTCGTCTCTTTGCTCCCGGGGAGTTCGCCTGATCCGGTCGGGAACTGTGGGACGGCACGCCTGTGTCCATCGGTTCACCGGGATTCGGGGCGCGTCTCTGCCTTGACGAAGGCCCTCCCGGCCTTCCCGAATCGGGTGCTGGTCGGCGGGCCGCCAATCCCAGGGTAACCCCTTCGAGGGATCGCGGATTTTCGCGGTATGGCGGAAGGGCTCCCAGGCCCTGGCGATCGGCCAGGCGGCGGATCGTCGGGAGGAGGGTAGGTTGAAGCTGTCCCCTCGTCTGCAGTACTCTGCGCCTTCCCGTCCTCACCCCGCCAAGGAGTCCCCTCGATGATGCAGGAGATGGCGTTTGGCGCCGTCGGAGGCTTGGGCCTTTTTCTCTTCGGCATGCGCATCATGTCCGAGGGCCTGCAGCGTTCTGCTGGGGCCAGGCTTCGCCAACTGCTCCAACTCCTGACCCAGAACCGGTTCATTGCCCTTCTGGTCGGTCTGGTGGTGACCGCGATCGTCCAGTCGTCCAGCGCCACCACCGTCATGGTGGTCTCGTTCGTGAACGCGGGCCTGATGTCCCTGACCCAGGCGGTCGGTGTCGTGCTCGGGGCGAACATCGGCACGACGGTGACCGCCCAACTGATCGCCTTCAAAATCCAGCACTATGCGCTGCCCGCCATCGGGGTGGGTATGGGGCTGAAACTCTTCGGGAGGAAGGAGAGCTGGCAGAACACGGGTGAGATTCTCCTGGGGTTCGGTCTTCTCTTTTTCGGGATGACGGTCATGCGGGATGCCTTCGGGCCGCTGCGCTCCGACCCCATGTTCCAGGAGTGGTTCGTTCGCTTCGGCGTGAACCCGTTCCTCGTGATCCTGGTCGCTGCGGTGTTCACCATGCTGGTCCAGTCCAGTACCGCTACGGTAGGGCTCGCCATGGCGCTGGCAGGGACCGGCCTCCTGGACTTCAAGGCTTGTGTTGCGATCATTCTGGGAGACAACATCGGAACCACGATCACTGCCAACCTGGCCGCCATTGGTGCCAATGCCGGTGCGAAGCGGACCGCCCGTGCCCACAGCATCTTCAACCTGTGCGGGGTGGCGTGGATCCTGCTGGTCTTCCCCGGATTCATGAATTTCGTGAACGCCATTACTCCGGGGGATCCCGACTTCGTCATCCGGACGGCCGAAGAGGCGTCCCGATTGGGCGGCGCGGTGGGAGAGAAGCCCTATATCGCGCGGCACATCGCGAACGCCCACACCCTGTTCAACGTGGTCAACTGTTTGGTGTTCTTGCCTCTCATGGGACTGTTGATCCGGGCGGCGACCTGGTTGGTGCCCGACAAGGGGGGGGACATGGAACTGGACTTCCACTTGAAATATCTCAACCCCCGGGTTTTGGACACTCCCGACATCGCCCTCGGCCAGGCGCGCCTCGAGGTCACCCGCATGGCAGAAATAACCGAAGCCATGCTCCGGCGTTCCTGGGAGTATTTCCAGACCGGAGAAGATGCTTCCTTCCAGCGAGTGCTGCAGAAAGAGCAGTTGGTCGATGTGCTCCAGAAGGAGATCACGGATTTTCTGACGACTCTGTCCGGAAAGTCGATCACCACCGACGCTTCCAAGGAAGTGGCGGACATGCTGCACATGGTCGCCGATCTGGAGCGCGTGGGAGACCACGCCGAGAACCTGGCCAAACTGGCTCAACGCATGCACAAGAACAAGATCGAGTTCTCGGAGGGCGCGCACCAGGGGATTGCCGACATCTTCACCGCTGCCCAGGATTTTCTGTCCTTCGCTACTCGAAGCATGATGGAGCTCGACGAGGCGATCCTTCCTCGGGCGCGGGCGTTCGAGGACAAGATCAACCAACTGGAGGACGGTCTCCGGGCGGAACACATCCGCCGCCTCCAGGAAGGCGCGTGCCAGGTGGAGCCGGGCCTGATCTACATCGACATGCTCACCAATTTGGAGAAGATTGGGGATCACGCGTACAATGTCTCGGAGTTCCTGGCCGGAGCCCGCTGATCGGGTGGCCTGGGGCTTGGGTCGACGGCCTCGGGAGTTCCCCATGGGCTCGACCGCCGGACCTGTAGCCGCGCTCACCGCGCCCAGGAGTGCCCGTGAAACGAACCGCGCTGTTCCCGTTGGCGGCCGTGCTGGCTTTGGCCGGCCTGACTCTGGCTCCGGGCCCCTGGGCCCGTTCGCCGGAGATCTCCACCGAGGCGCGGGACGATCTCTATCGGCGCCTCAAGGTCCTTTCGGAAGTCCTCGATATCGTGCAGAGGGACTACGTTGAGGAGTTGAGCTCCGAGGACCTCGTGTACGGGGCGGTCCAGGGAATCGTCACCCGGCTCGACCCGCACTCTTCGTTCATGACCCCGGAGATGTTTCGCGAGATGCAGGTGGAGACCGAGGGGGCCTTCGGCGGATTGGGGATCGAAGTATCGGTGCGAGATGGGAAGCTCACGGTGGTGAGCCCGATCGAAGACACTCCGGCCGCGTTGGCAGGCATCCGGGCGGGGGATGTGATCGTGATGATCGAGGGGGAGCCGACCGAGGACATGGAGCTCATGGAGGCGGTGCGCCGGATGCGGGGGCCGAAGGGCACCCAGGTGACGATCCATGTCCTGCGGGAGGGTCTCGAAGAACCGAAGGCCTTTACCCTGGTGCGCGATATCATTCGGATCCAGAGCGTGCGGGCCAGCCGGCTGGACCGGCTCGGCGTGATTCGGATCGCCCAGTTCCAGCAGGGCACTCACGTGGAGGTGCGAAAGGCCCTGGGCGAGCTTTCCGCGGTGAGTCCGATCGACGGTCTGATCCTCGACCTGAGAAACGACCCCGGGGGTCTCCTGGACCAGGCGGTGAAAGTTGCGGATCTCTTTCTCAAGGAGGGGACGGTCGTATCCACCCGGGGACGGGACCCGGAGCAGGAGGTCGTCTATACGGCTCGGGATGACGGCGACGAACCGGACATCCCGATGGTCGTGTTGGTGAACGAGGGGACGGCTTCGGCGTCGGAGATCGTGGCGGGCGCCCTGCAGGATCATGGCCGCGCGTTGATTCTCGGCGAGCGCACCTTCGGGAAAGGGAGCGTCCAGACGATGCTGCCCCTCTCGGACGGGTCGGGGCTACGGGTGACTACGGCCCTGTACTACACGCCGAGCGGCCGCAGCATCCAGGCCAAGGGGATCGTGCCCGACGTACGCGTCCCCAGCGGGGCCGTGACGGTCGTGAGACCTCGCTCCCCCCATGGGCACACCCGTGAGGAGGACCTCAGGAGGCACTTCGAGATGGAGCAACCCGAGGAGATCGGCACCGCGGTGACGGGTGAGGATCCCGACGAGGATCTGCAGTTGGAGCGGGCCGTCGAGCTCCTGAAGGGGTGGGGGATCTTTCAGTCTCTCCGGACGGCCCCTGCCGGGAGCTCCGTCCACAACGCCGATGGCCGGTAGGAAGAAGAGGGGGATGCACGCCGGGCGCTACCTCCTTCTCGGGGGGCTCGCGGTTTCATTGCTGGCCACGGGGTTCGTCGCCGGCTACCTCTACCGGGGCACGCCAACGCCTTCGAGGCCGCCCGGCGTCTCGGCCCCCGGGGGGGAGTTTCAGGATATCGTAGGTCCCCTGGATCCCCGGGGGACGGAGGTTTCCGTGGACAGCCGCGCCTCGGCCCTGGGGGTCCGCGGACGGCTTGAAGAGACGGCGCGTCGGCACGGGGCGCAGGTGGCGGAGCTCTCCCGCCGGGAGAATTCGCTGCACTTGGAGATCCGGGTCGGAGGGGGGGTCTTCCCGGTGACGCTCTGGTGGCCTCTGCCCGCCGTATCGGCACCCCCAAGGCTCGCCATCGTGATCGACGACCTGGGACAGAGTCGTGAAGAGGCCGTGGCCTTCCTGGACCTGCCCATGGCTGTCACCCCGGCGGTCTTGCCCCATCTCCCGCACAGTGGGGCGGTGGCGCGTTTGGCACGGGAACGGGGGCGGGAGGTTCTGCTCCACCTGCCCATGGAGCCCCAGGGCTACCCTGCCCGAGACCCGGGGGAGGGCGCTCTTCTGGAACGTATGGAGGAGGCGGAGATCCGCAGGCTCCTTGCCGGAAACCTCGCCGCAGTGCCCGGCGTGGCCGGGGTCAACAACCACATGGGCTCCCGGCTGACCGAGTTGGAGGAGCCCATGTCTTGGGTGATGGATGAGCTGGGCTCCCGGGGCCTGTACTTCCTCGACAGCCTCACGTCACCCCGAAGTGTCGCAGCACGTGTCGCCGACCGCCTTGGCGTTCGGGCCACCCGCAGAGACGTGTTCCTGGACAACGAGCGGGACGAGGAGAAGATCGGGGTGCAGATCCAGAAGGCGATCGACGCGGCGAGAGCGAGCGGGTTTGCCGTGGCGATCGGCCACCCCCACTCGGCAACCCGGCGGGCGCTCCTCCGGTGGGCGCCGATCATCGAAGCCTCCGGGGTCAAGGTCGTCCCACTCGGAGAGGGGTTGCGCCGAGGTGACGGCGTGTGAGCCGAGGGGGAAGGGGCCGGCTCCCGGCGAACCCGGCGACCTCCGAAGATCACTCGCCCCGACTTGCACCGGGCGGGGAATCGAGGCGGTGAGCGCACCGAGAGAGCGTTGACCCCACCCGGCGCGAGTGCTATATTGCGCCGACTTCAGAGTAGGGATTGATTGAGGAAGGAATGACCGCCCGGAACCATTGCCGCCAGAAGGCCTTCTCGGATACCACGAGAAGGCTTTTTTTTGGCTCTTCCGGCAAACGGCCGGGTGGGCCCGCCCACTCCAGCGCACGATGCCGGACTGCACGAGCGGTGCGGCCCCTTGCCCCTTGCGTAACCCGTGCCGAAACGGAGATCCCAGGGAGGTTGCTCGTGTCGAGCGGCCGTCCGCCTCCGTGGCCGGGCCCACCCGACCGTCCTTGGACACGAGGAACTGGTCCCCGGACGGGAAGATCCGGTCATTCTCCGGATGAACCTTTTTTTTGGGGTGGTCCGGGGGTTGCCTCCGGGGATGTCGCTCGCGCGGAACGGCCTCTGCCCACCCTGATCCGGCCCACATGGCCCGCGCCCGGATGGCTCGCCGAGGGTATTTCCCGGGCGGCCCTAGCGTTCGAGGTGAAACCTTGGCTGAGACCTATCGGCGCGTCCTCCTGAACGGTGCCGCCGTCCGCCGGGCCCTGGCCCGCATGGCGCACGAGATCCTGGAGCGAAACCGGGGAAGCGAGGGGCTGGTGCTGGTGGGCGTGGTGAGCCGGGGTGACCTCTTGGCCGCCCGGCTTCGGGACCAGATCCGGCAGGTGGAGGGTGCCGAGGTGCCGGTGGGGCGACTGGACATCACCCTCTACCGCGACGACCTGGCCCGGGCCGGCGCGCCGCCCATGCTTCGCCCCACCGACATCCCCTTCGCCCTGGACGATCGCACCGTGGTCCTGGTCGACGACGTGCTCTACACGGGCCGCACCACTCGGGCCGCGCTGGATGCCCTCATGGACTTCGGGAGGCCTCGGGCCATCCAACTCGCAGTGCTCGTGGATCGCGGGCACCGCGAGCTTCCCATACAGCCGGATTATGCGGGCCATGTGATCCGCACCGGGCGGGACGAAGAGGTGGAGGTCCGCCTCGGGCACGATCCCTCTGACGACTCGGTGCTCCTGGTGGAACAGGCTCCCGAAGGGGGGACGGAGGAGGTGCCCTGATGGTTGCCGCCCCGGGCTTCGCCCGGCCGCATCTCTTGGGCATGGAACCCCTGGCCCCGGAGGAGATCACGGCCATCCTGGACGCCGCCGAGGGCTTTGCGGAGGTGGCGAAGCGAGACGTCAAGAAGGTGCCCACCCTGCGGGGCAAGACCGTGGTGAACTGCTTTTTCGAGCCGTCTACCCGGACCCGGCTCTCCTTCGAGATCGCCGAGAAGCGCCTCTCGGCAGATGCGGTGAACTTCTCGGCCTCGGGCAGTTCGGTCTCCAAAGGCGAAACCCTCCTGGACACCGTGAAGAACCTGGAGGCCATGGCACCCGACGTCCTGGTGATCCGCCACGCGGCAGCCGGGGCCGCAGAATTTGTGGCCGCCCGGGTGAAGACCGCGGTGGTCAACGCCGGCGATGGCCGCCACGAGCACCCTACCCAGGCCTTGCTCGACCTCTTCACCATTCGCAGGCACAAGGGGAGGATCGAGGGGCTCACGGTGGCCATTCTCGGGGACATCGCCAACAGCCGCGTGGCCCGCTCCAACATCCACGCCCTCACGAAGCTCGGCGCCCGGGTGCGGGTGTGCGGGCCGCCGACGATGTTGCCCCCCCAGGTGGAGCGCCTCGGCGTGGAGCCGACGAGCGACGTGCGGCGTGCGGTGGAAGGGTGCGACGTGGTGATGGCGCTTCGGATCCAGAAGGAGCGCCTCGGGCGGGCCTCCTTTCCCAGCCTCCGGGAGTACGCCAGGTTCTTCGGTCTGAGTGCGGCGGTGCTGGAGGGGGCCGCCCCCGATGCGATCGTGATGCACCCCGGCCCGATGAACCGAGGCGTCGAGATCTCCTCTGAAGTGGCCGATGGGCCGCGATCCGTCATCCTCGAACAGGTGGAGAGCGGGGTGGCGGTGCGTATGGCGGTGATCTACCTCTTGGCAGGAGGGCGGTCTGAATGTACGTCGTAATCCGGGGCTGCCACCTGGTGGATCCCGCTGCGGGGGTGGACGGCCGGAGGGATCTCGCGATCCACGACGGCCGCATCGTGGCCGTGGCGCCTTCCTTCGACCCCGGAGCCGCGCCGACCATCGACGCGGCGGGGCTCCACGTCTTCCCGGGACTGATCGACGTGCACGTGCACCTGCGGGAGCCCGGTCACGAGTACAAGGAAACCGTGGCCACGGGGAGCCGGGCCGCTGCGGCCGGGGGCTTCACGGCCGTGGCGTGCATGCCCAACACCAACCCCGTCAACGACTCCGCGGAGGTCACCCGCTACATTCTCGAAAGGGCGCGGGCCGGAGCCGTCTGCCGGGTCTACCCGGTGGGGGCCGTCTCCAAAGGGCTCCGAGGCGAGGACCTCGCCGACCTGGGGGAGCTCGCCGAAGCCGGGTGCGTGGCGGTGACCGACGACGGCCGCCCCGTCTCGTCGAGCCTGCTCATGCGGCGGGCCCTGGAGTACGGCAAGGGATTCGGACTGACGGTGATCAGCCACTGCGAAGACCTCGAGCTCGCTGCCGGGGGGTGCATGAACGAGGGACTCACCTCGGCCTACCTGGGCTTGCCGGCCATACCGTCCGAGGCTGAGGAGATCCAGGTGGTGCGCGACCTCCTGCTGCTCCGGAGGACCGGCGGCCGGCTCCACCTGGCGCACCTGTCGAGCCGGGGGAGCGTGGAGTTCTTGCGCTGGGGCAAACGCCTGGGCCTTCCGGTGACCGGTGAAACCGCACCCCACTACTTCACCCTCACCGACGATGCGCTGCGCGGCTTCGACGCGCGGTTCAAGATGAACCCCCCGCTGCGGGAGATCGCCGACGTGGAGGGAATCCAGAAGGCCGTGGCACGGGGTGTTGTGGACGCCATCGCAACCGACCACGCCCCCCACGCCGACGACGAAAAGGAACTGGAGTTCGAGGCCGCGGCCAATGGGGTGGTGGGGCTCGAGACGAGCCTGGCTCTCTCTCTGCGGCTGGTTCACGAGGGGCTCGCGCCCCTCCGGCGCGTGGTGGCCGCTCTCACCAGTGGGCCGGCCCGGGTGCTCAACCTGCCCGGCGGCACTCTCGCCCCGGGTTCGCCGGCCGACCTGGTGCTGGTGGACCTGGAGGCGGAGCACCAGGTGGACCCCTCCCGCTTCTTTTCCAGGGCCCGAAACTGCCCCTTCGTCGGCATGAGGCTCCGGGGTCGCGTCGTGCGGACCCTGGTCGGGGGCCGGACTGTTTATCGGGAAGGCCGCATCGCGGCCGAGAATCTCGAGACCGCGGAGATCTGATGAAGAAAGCCCTCCTCGCCCTCTCTGACGGCACCCTCTACCCCGGCTGGTCCTTCGGCGCCGAGGGGGAGACCGTCGGAGAGGTGGTTTTCAATACCAGCATGATGGGGTACCAGGAGGTGCTCTCCGACCCCTCGTACAAGGGCCAGATGGTGGCCATGACGTACCCCGAGATCGGCAACTACGGGGTCAACGAGGAGGACTACGAGTCCTCTCGCCTCCACGTCGAGGGGTTCATCGTGAAGGAGGCGTGGGAGATCCCGTCGAACTGGCGGGCGACGAAGAGCCTGCACCGGTTCCTCGCCGACCAAGGCGTCGTCGGCATCCAGGGGGTGGACACCCGTGCCCTGACCCGCAGGCTGCGGGAGAAGGGCTCCATGGTCGGGGCCATCTCCACCGAGGGCCGGGATCCGGCCGACCTGATCGAGCGGGCCCGGAGCGAACCCCCTATCGAGGGCCGCGACCTGGTCAGAGAAGTCACCTGCGCGAAACCCTACCGCTGGGAGACCGGAGAGTGGGTCCTGGGCGAAGGGTACCGAACCCCCCGGAAGCCCGGTCGGTACAAGGTCGTGGCCTACGACTTCGGCGTGAAGTACAACATCCTGCGCCGGCTCACCGCCGTAGGGTGCGATGTGACGGTGGTGCCGGCGCAGACCACGGCGGAGGAGGTCATGGCCCTCGGGCCGCAGGGGGTCTTCCTCTCCAACGGGCCCGGAGACCCCCAGGGCGTTCCCTATGCCGCCGAGGCGGTGCGCCGGCTCCTGGGAAGGGTGCCGATCTTCGGCATCTGCCTGGGCAACCAGATCGTCGGTTTGGCGCTCGGGGGAACCACCGTGAAGCTCAAGTTCGGCCACCACGGGGGCAACCAGCCCGTGAAGGACCTCTCCACCGGGAGGGTGGAGATCACCAGCCAGAACCACAATTTCGTGGTGGACCTGGAGAGCCTCGAGCGCTCCGAGCACGGGGAGGCGGTTGAGGTGACCCACCTGAATCTCAATGACCGAACCGTGGAGGGGATCGTCCACAAGGACTTGCCCCTGTTCAGCGTTCAGTACCACCCCGAAGCCAGCCCGGGCCCCCACGACGCCTCCCACCTCTTCCAGCGCTTCGTGGACCTGATGGAGAAGGGCGCCTAGGGCGGGGGGTGCCCCGCCTTACCCCGGAGAGGCGGCCTTCGCCACGCCATCGGGGGGGGCTCGTCCCGCCCCACGGCCCGGTTTCCCAGCTCCTAGCTTCCTAGCCGAGAGATGATCCTATGCCCAAGCGCACGGACATCGAAAAGATCCTCATCATCGGGGCCGGCCCGATCGTCATCGGCCAGGCCTGCGAGTTCGACTACTCGGGGAGCCAGGCCTGCAAGGCGCTCCGGGAAGAGGGGTACACCGTCGTCCTCCTCAATTCCAACCCCGCCACGATCATGACAGACCCGGAGCTGGCCCACCGCACGTACGTGGAGCCCGTCACCGTGGAGTCGGTGGAGCGGATCCTGGAGAGGGAAAGGCCCCAGGCGCTCCTGCCCACCCTGGGGGGGCAGACCGCGCTCAACACCGCGGTAGAGGCAGCCAAACTAGGCATTTTGGACAAGTACGGGGTCGAGCTCATCGGAGCCAAGCTCCCGGCGATCCAGAAGGCCGAGGATCGGGCGCAGTTCAAGGAGGCCATGCAGAGGATCGGGCTCGATCTCCCCCGCTCGGGGTACGCGCACAGCGTGGTCGAGGCGCTGCGCATCGTAGAGGAGATCGGCTATCCGGCGATCCTTCGGCCTTCCTTCACCCTGGGGGGCTCCGGAGGCGGGATCGCCTATAACCGGGAGGAGTACGAGAGGATGGTCCAGTGGGGGTTGGATCAGAGCCCGGTCACCGAGATCCTCGTCGAGGAGTCGGTCATCGGGTGGAAGGAGTATGAGCTCGAGGTGATGCGCGACGGGGCGGACAACGTCGTCGTCATCTGCTCCATCGAGAACATGGACCCCATGGGCGTCCACACCGGCGACTCCATCACCGTGGCCCCGGCCCAGACCCTGACCGATAAGGAGTACCAAATCATGCGGGACGCGGCCATCGCCGTGATCCGCGAGATCGGGGTGGACACCGGCGGATCCAACATCCAGTTCGCCGTGGACCCCAGGACCGGCCGGATGGTGGTGATCGAGATGAACCCTCGCGTGAGCCGCTCCTCGGCCCTCGCCTCGAAGGCCACGGGGTTCCCCATCGCCAAGATCGCTGCCAAGCTGGCCGTGGGCTACACGCTGGACGAGATCCCCAACGACATCACCCGAGAGACCCCGGCCTGCTTCGAGCCCACCATCGACTACGTGGTGACCAAGATCCCGCGGTTCGCGTTCGAGAAGTTCCCGAGAGCCGACGCCACCCTCACTGTGCAGATGAAGAGCGTCGGCGAGGCGATGGCCATGGGGCGAACCTTCAAGGAGAGCCTCCAGAAGGCAGTCGCCAGCATGGAGCAGGACCGCTATGGTCTGGTCCCCCAGGTGAGAGGCCTGGAGAACCTGGACGCCGACGAGTTGCGGGACCAGATCGTCAAGAGACTCCGCGTGCCCAACGGCGAGAGGCTCTATTGGCTTGCCGACGCCTACCGCCAGGGATTTGCTGCTGCGGAGATCCACGAGCTGACCGGGATCGACCCATGGTTCCTCGAAAACCTGCGCCAGATCGTGGATTTCGAGGAGGAGCTCAAAACCTTTCGCAAGCCGGGCGAGACGCGCCTCCCTGCTGCGGTGCTCCGGGAGGCCAAGGAGTGGGGCTTTACCGACCTCCGCCTGGGTCAGCTGCTGGGGGTGCCCGAGGCCGATGTGCGGCGTTGGCGCCGGGAGGACGGCATCCAGGCGGTCTTCAAGAGGGTAGACACCTGCGGCGCAGAGTTCGAAGCCCAGACCCCCTATCTCTACTCCACCTACGAGTCGGAGTGCGAGGCAGCTCCCACGGGTCGGGAGAAGGTGGTCATCCTGGGCGGCGGCCCCAACCGCATCGGCCAGGGGATCGAGTTCGACTACTGCTGCGTCCACGGTGCGTTCGGTCTCGCTGAGGACGGGTTCGAGACCATCATGGTCAACTGCAACCCAGAGACCGTCTCCACCGACTACGACACTTCGGACCGGCTGTATTTCGAACCCCTGACGCTGGAGCACGTTCTCAACATCGTGGAGAGGGAGCATCCCCGGGGGGTCATCGTCCAGTTCGGCGGGCAGACGCCCTTGAAGCTTGCCAAGGCCTTGGAAGCCGCCGGGGTTCCGATCATTGGGACCTCCCCCGATTCCATCGACCTCGCCGAGGACCGGGAGCGCTTCCAGAAGCTGCTGCGCGAGCTGGGGCTCAAACAACCGGAAAACGGGATCGCTCGAAGCCCCGAGGAGGCCGAGGCCGTGGCCCGGGCTGTCGGGTACCCGGTGGTCGTGCGGCCCTCCTACGTCCTCGGCGGACGGGCCATGGAGATCGTGTACGACGAGAAGGCCTTGAAGAACTACATGCGGGACGCGGTGGCCGCGAGCCCGGAGCACCCGGTGCTGGTGGACAGGTTCTTGAGCGATGCTGTGGAAGTCGACGTGGATGCGGTCTGCGATGGCGTGCGGGTGGTGATCGGCGGCGTCATGGAACACATCGAGGAGGCCGGGGTCCACTCCGGCGACTCCGCCTGCTCCCTTCCTCCATACAGCCTGGGGTCGGACCTCGTGGAGGAGATCCGGCGCCAGACCGCAGCCCTGGCCCTGGGGCTCGGGGTCGTCGGGCTGATGAACATCCAGTTTGCGGTCCAGAGCGGCACCATCTACGTCCTCGAGGTCAACCCTCGGGCCAGCCGCACCGTGCCCTTCGTCTCCAAGGCCACGGGGGTGCCTCTGGCCAAGATCGCGGCCCGGGTCATGGCGGGGAGGACCCTGGAGGAACTTGGCTTCACCCGAGAGGTGGTTCCCCGCCACGTGAGCGTCAAGGAGTCGGTCTTCCCCTTTGTGAAGTTCCCCGGGGTCGACACCACCCTCTCACCGGAGATGAAGAGCACCGGCGAAGTCATGGGGATCGACGCGGAGTTCGGCAAGGCATTCGCCAAGAGTCAGATCGCGGCCGGTAACCGCCTTCCGACCGCCGGCACCGTATTTCTCTCGGTCCGGGACGAGGACAAGCCTGCGGCGGCCCATGTCGCGCGGCGGCTCGTGGAGGAGGGGCTGTCGCTCATCGCCACCAGGGGCACGGCGGCCTACCTCGAGGCGGAAGGGGTCCCGGTGAGGCCGGTGCTCAAGGTGCAGGACGGCCGCCCCAACGTGGTGGACGTGATCGTCAACGGGGAGGTGGACCTCCTCATCAACACGACCCACGGCGCCAAGGCCATGGCCGATTCCTATCACATCCGCCGGACTGCCTTGGAGTACCAGATCCCCTACTTCACGACCATGGCCGGGGCCCGGGCTGCCGTTTCTGCCATTCGAAGCCTCCGGCGTTCGGAGCTCGGGGTCACGTCGCTCCAGGAGTACTACGGGTGACGGCAGCCGGGCGACGGATGCTTCGTCGCATCGGTCCACAGGCACCATCCTCCGCGACCCGCGGCAACCGTCGGCGTCTGGCAGCCGTTGCAGGGGCCGCGCTCCTCTTCCTCGCGGGGGCCGGAACCCCGTGGGCCCAAGTGGCCGCAAAGGGGTCCGCCCGGGACCGACTGGTGGTGGGGCTCAAGGCATTCCAAGACGGCTTCCACGATCTGGCCGCCAAGGAACTGCGGGCCTACCTGGCCGCGGTGCCCGATGATCCCCGTCGCGCCGACCTCCTCTACGTCTTGGCCCAGGCCGATTTCGCACGGGAGGATTGGGCCGGGGCCCGGCAGGCGCTCGGTGAGCTGGCGGCCGCCGGAGGCCCTCGGGCGAGGGAAGCGGGGTACTGGCTTGGCTGGCTCTCCGCGCGGGAAGGGGACGCCATCCAGGCCCTGGAGCACCTAGACGGCTATCTCTTGGCCTCCGGGGGGGAACACCGGGGGGACGCTCTCCAACTGGCCGGGGATTTGGCCCTTCGGCTGGGCCGAACCGCCGAGGCGGCGGACCATTTCTCCCAATTTCTGGAAGCCGCTCCCTCCGACCCCCGCCGCCCGGCAGCGTGGCTCGGGCTCGTCCAGGCTCGCGTCGGTGCCGATCCAGCGGGTGCCCGCGATGAAGCGAGGCGAGCCCTTTCCGACCCCGTCCTCACGGCAGACCCCGCAGCAGTCGAGGCCGCAGCCCTTTCCGGGGTCCATGGTTCGATGAAACCCCGGTCGCCCTCCAT
>CAZYJP010000016.1:0-17032 GCA_964647795.1 uncultured Thermodesulfobacteriota bacterium | reverse complement strand
GTTGTGGCTGCGGCCGTCTTGAGGGCGATCGGCGTCGCTGGGCCGGCGTGGCTTGGGGGTCGTTGAGAGGACATAGAAGGTCCCCTCTGTTAAGGACGTCGTCTCTGTTTCGGCCTTCCGCAAGCTCTGCGAGCGGGAGGTGTCCGGCGGGCCGAAGCTGGAGTGGAGGGGCCAGGGTGAGGGGCCGGCGCGGGAGCCCCCTCAGGCCGGGCGCACCGCGCAGTGCTTCTTCTTTCCCGCCCGCAGGAGCACGGCCCCGTCCCGCAGGTCGGCCGCGGTGATGCGCCGGTCGAAGGCGGTCACGGGCTCGTTGTTCACGTAGGCGCCGCCCTGCTGGATGAGCCGGCGGGCTTCCCCGCGACTCTTCGCGAGACCCGCCTCGGCGAAGAGCACGAAGGCCTCGATCCCGGCTTCCAGCACCGCCCGGGGCACCTCGCGGGAGGGCACCTGGGTCAGGTCTCCGCTGCCCGCGAAGAGGGCCCGGCTCGCGGCCCGGGCCTTCCCCGCCTCTTCGTCACCGTGGATGATCCTCGTCACCTCGTGGGCCAGTACCTCCTTGGCCGTGCGGACCTCCGCGCCCTCGAGGGCGGCCAGGCGCCGCACCTCGTCCATCGGCAGGAAGGTGAAGAGCCCCAGGAAACGCCCCACGTCGGGGTCCTCGGTGTTGATCCAGTATTGGTAGAAGTCGTAGGGGCTGGTGCGGTCCGCGGCAAGCCACACGGCTCCCTGGGCGGTCTTGCCCATCTTGGCGCCCGAGGAGGTGGTGATGAGGGGGAAGGTGAGGGCGTGGGCCCCCTTGCCCTCGACCCGCCGGATCAGGTCCACTCCCGCCAGGACGTTGCCCCACTGGTCGTTCCCGCCCATCTGGAGCACGCACTCGTGGCGCTGGTTGAGCACCAGGAAGTCGTAGGCCTGGAGGAGCATGTAGTTGAACTCGATGAAGTTCAAGCCGGTTTCGAGGCGCTGCCTGTACGACTCCGCTGCGAGCATCCGGTTGACGGAGAAATGGATGCCGATGTCCCGAAGGAACTCGATGTAGTTCAGCGGCACGAGCCACTCGGCGTTGTTGAGGAGCATCGCCCCCGCGTCGAAGTCGAGGAGCCTCGACAGCTGGGCTTGGATGCCCACGGCATTTTCCTCGATGTCCTGACGGCTGAGCATCTTCCGAAGCTCGGTCTTGCCCGAGGGGTCGCCGATCAAGGTCGTTCCGCCTCCCAGGAGCGCGATCGGCCGGTGCCCGGCCCGCTGCATGTGCGCGAGCCCCATCACGGGCAGGAGGTGCCCCACGTGGAGGCTCGCGGCCGTGGGGTCGAAGCCGACGTAGCAGGTGGCGGGGCGGCCCAGGGCCGCGCGCAGCTCCTGTTCGTCGGTGGACTGCTCCACGAAACCGCGCTCCCGCAAGGTGTCGAGGACGTGCTGGGGCATGAAATTCTCCTTGGGTTCGGGGAGGCCGGATGATAGCAACGGCCCCGCGGACGGTCAACGCCGGGGGCGGTCACCTCGGGGCCGTTGGATCGTCGCGAGGCGGCGTGCTATATATCCGACACAGGCCGGGGCGCTCCGGCGGGCGCCCGTCGCATCCTCTTCGCCATGACCCATCCTCTCTCTCCGGAGCCCGCGAGGGCCGAGCTGCTGCGAACCTACCGGATCGTCGACTTCGCGGCGCGCCGGCAGCCGGGGTTTCGGAACCGCCTGGTGCCCGTGGACCGGGTCGCGGCCCTGGTCCGGCGCTATGGGGCCTACGGGTGCTATGCGACGTTCTACCTCTAC
Organism: uncultured Thermodesulfobacteriota bacterium; assembly: GCA_964647795.1. Lineage (GTDB taxonomy): Bacteria > Desulfobacterota > Deferrisomatia > Deferrisomatales > JACRMM01 > JBFLZB01. The sequence goes on along the minus strand of CAZYJP010000016.1, from coordinate 15,262 downwards.
GACGAGGCCATCCGGGTCCACGCGCTCTCGAGAGGGAGCGCCGGCCGCCCGTCGGTGGCCGGGTACGACGGTCCGGTGTACGCTCCCGTCTGGCCCCTCGACATCGACGCGCCCGACCTGGAGACGGCCCTCGGGGCGGCCCGGGCGGTGGAAGAGCGCCTGCGGTGTGCCTGGGAAGTGCCGCCCGAGGCGATGCGGTTGTACTTCAGCGGACGGAAGGGGTTCCACGTCACGGTGGACACGCGGGTGTTCCTCCAGCCGGTCCCTTCGGAGGTGGCGCCGGAGCTTCTGCACCGGCTCTCCCGACGGTTGGCCGGGGAGCTCGGATTTTCCCCTGCCGGACCCCTGGATCTCTCCCTTCGGGACCGGGTGCGGCTGCTGCGGCTGCCCAACACCCGGCACGAGGAGAGCGGCCTCTTCAAGGTCCCTGTCTCGGGGGCGGAGCTGGCCACCCTGGGGGTGAGCGCTCTTCGAGAACTGGCCCGAGCCCCCCGACCCCTCGCAGGGGTGGATCCTACCGGCCTTTTGTTCGACGGCCCTGCGGTCGTGGTTCCCCGAATGAGGGCCGTATTGGAGGAGGCGGCATCGGAGAGGCACCCCCGCATCGCGCCGCCCCGGAGACGTGAGGCGGGCGGTGGACGAGCCGAGGTGTTGGAGTGCCCGGCCCGGCGGGCCCTCCTCGAGGCTCCGGCTCCACCGGGCCGGCGAAACAACACCGCGATCCGGCTCGCCTCCTGGCTTCGGGAGGGAGGGTGGGAGGAGGAACCCGTGGCGGAGCGCGTCGCGGAGTGGAACCGCGCCAACCCGGTGCCCCTGGCCGAGGAGGAGGTGTATCACGTCGTGCGTTCGGCCTTCGCCGGGGAACAGCCCTACCGCTACGGCTGCAGGGACCCGCTGATCGAGCCCCACTGCCCCCCCGACCCCGGGGAGCGAGCGAGATGCCCCTACCACGGGGGCGAAGGAGGGTCCAGACCGTGAGACAGGCGCTCGATGTGCTCTGCGTCGGTGCGACCTCCGCCGAGATCTGCGCCGTGGAACGGAACATCACGAGACCTCAGGGCTGCCGGGCAGCGGGACGGCCCTGCCGATGGGGCCGCGTGGGTGGGTTGCGAGTGGGCGTGCTCGTCACCGGCGTGGGAAAGGCCAATGCGGCCCTGACCCTGGGCGAGGCACTGGTGGCCGTTCGGCCCTCCCTCGTTCTGGCCGTCGGCGTGGGGGGGTGCTACCCCTCGTCGGGCCTGGGCGTGGGGGACGTGGCGGCGGCCACCGAGGAGATCTACGGGGACGAGGGAGTGGAGGCGGGAGAGGGGTTTCTGGGGATGGAAGAGCTCGGGCTCCCCCTCTGGCAGGACCCGGAGCGCTCCTACTTCAACCGTTTTTCCGCCCACCCCGGGGTCCTGGCGGTGCTTCGCAGTGCCGGCCCCGGGGCGACCCTGCTTCCGGCCGGCCCTTTCGTCACGCTTTCGACCGTGACGGGCACCGGAGAGCGGGCGTCCGTGTTGGAGCGCCGGTTCGGCGGGATGTGTGAAACCATGGAGGGAGCAGCCTTTGCCCACGCGGCGGCCGTGCACCGAATCGCCTTCGCGGAAGTGCGGGGGGTTTCCAACCTGGTGGGGCCCCGGGACCGGCGTTCTTGGCGATTGGAGCAGGCGGCGGCCGCCGCACAGGAGGTGGCCCTGCGGTTTCTGCGGGCCTGGCGTCCGGAGGGGCTGGATGCCTCGCCGGATACCGCTGTTTGAAGGCTTGGGGCGGCGGGTGGTCCGTCCCCGGGAAGGAGCAAGCGTGGCACGCACCATCCGGGTGGGCTACTCGCCGTGCCCCAACGACACCTTTCTCTTTTATGCCCTGACACACGGGCTCGTGGACACCGAGGGGTACCGCTTCGAGCCCGTGCTCGAGGACGTGGAGACCCTGAACGGCTGGGCCCTGGAGGGCAGGCTTCCCCTGACCAAGGCGAGTTACGCAGTGCTGGCACAGGTTCGCCGCCGGTACTGGTGCCTGCGGTCCGGCGGTGCCCTGGGGTGGGGCTGCGGCCCCCTCGTGGTGGCCCGTGAGGCGAAACCGTTGGAAGAGCTGGTTCGGGCACCGGTGCTCGTGCCCGGTCTCCATACGACGGCCAATCTCCTCCTGGGCCTCCGGGCCGGTCCCGGCGTGGAGCGCCTTCCGCGGGTGTTTCACGAGATCGTGCCCGCGGTGGCCCGGGGCGAGGCGGAGGCGGGTGTCATCATCCACGAGGGGCGTTTCACCTACCGCGGCCACGGGCTGATGGCTGTCGAAGACCTGGGCGCCTGGTGGGAGGGCGAGACGGGACTCCCGATCCCCCTGGGGGGAATCCTGCTCCGCCGGGACGAGGGGGGGGTTGACCCCGGGGCCGTGCAGCGGGCGCTGCGGCGGAGCGTTCGGTACGCACTCTCCCATCCGGACGAACCGATGGCGTACGTGCGCCGCTACGCCCAGGAGCTCGACGAAGGTGTGGTGCGAGAGCACATCCGGCTCTACGTGAACGAGTTTTCCGAGGACCTGGGAACGCGGGGTCAGCGGGCCGTGGAGGCCCTGCTCGCGAGGGCGGTCGCCCTGGGGGAAGCCCTGCCGGAAGCGGAGCCTCTGTTCCCGCCCCCCGACGGATAGGCGGGGCGGCAGGTCCGGCAGGCGACCAGGGCGCGAACTTCTCGGACGATCTCATGGGGGTAGGAGGGCTTCGGAATGAACTTGCTGGCCCCCAGGTCGAGCACCTGGTCGGCCACCTCCGGTGCGGCCGCCGCCGACGTGACGAGGATGGGGGGCGCGGCGTCGCCCTGGAGTGCGCGAAGGGCACTCAGAAATCCCAGACACTCCGGGGTGCGGCCGAAGGGCACGTTCAGCAGGACGCACTGCACGTCCCCTCCCGCCAGCCTCCTCAACCCGGCTTCGGGGGAGCGGCAGGTGACCAGGGCGAAGCCCTCCTGAGTCAGGGCGCACTCCAGCAACTCGAGGAGGTCGGGGCCGTCGTCAACCAGCAGCACGGTGGGGCGAGTGCCGTCGGACATGGTCCACCATTCCAGGGAGGGGAAGAGACCCGCGGGGAAGCTACCACGGATCTTCGGGTCGATCGTCCCCCGAAAGGGTGAATTTTCCTGGCGGGAAGCGGTGGGAGCGCTCTCGGGATACGCCCGTCACCGAAGGGGACGCAAAGGACGTCGCCGTCCTGTCGCAGCCGGCGAAGGTTGTGATAGCCTCTCCCCGGTGAGGGGGAAGGGCCCTCGGAGGGCACCGGGTACCGCGGGATGGCCCCCTTTCGAGACGCCTCGCGGGCCCCGGACTCGTGGGAGTGAGGCAAGGTGAAGGGGAAGGGCGGGCGGCAGTCGAGTGACTCACGGCGATCTTCAGAAGTCATCCGCACCGGTGGTGTTGATCCATGGGCTGGGGGTCGACCACCGCATGTGGATGCTGCAGGAGCCGTACCTGAAGCAAGTGGGCCCGGTGTGGGTGCCGGACCTGCCTGGGTTCGGGAGCACGCCTTGTCTCCCGCCGGAGAGGCGAACGCTCGAGGCGTACGTGGACTGGCTGGCGGCCCGGTTCCGAGAGCGGGGGGGCGGCGCTGCCCATGTGGCCGGGTACTCCATGGGGGGGACCCTGGCCCTGCTCCTGGCCCTGCGTCATCCCCGGTGGGTTCGCAGCCTGGCGCTCTGCTGCTCCTCGCCCTGCTGGGGTCGGGGGGCGCGGGGCGCCGTGGCTTGGGTCTTCGCGGGGCTCGGGGGCCGGGTCTCCATGGAGATCATGGCCAAGTCGGTGGAGTGGGGTTTTTCGCGCCACAGCCGAGACCCCGCTTCCAAGGACGAGGTTGCGGCCATGGTCCGGGACGCCGATCGTCCGACCATGCTCTCCCTGTACCGGGCACTGGCTGGGACGGACCTGAGAGAAGAGGCGTCGCGGGTGGCCGTGCCGACCTTGGTCGTTGGCGGCACCCGGGACTGGCTGGCGCCTCCCTCCCATCAGCGGATCCTTGCTCGAACCCTGGGACTCGCCGAGTTGCGCCTCGTGAAGGGTGGAGACCATATGCTCTGCGTAGCGCACGCGGGGGATCTCGGTCGGATGCTGCGACGGTTCTTCCGAGACGCGATTGCTTTTCCAGGGGCCAGAAGAAGGGGGGACGGGCACCGTGAGGGTGGGTGAGGACGTCCGGAGGTTCCTCCGGGGGCAGGACTTCGCGGTCCTGTGCTTGGAGATCGACCTGGGGCTCGGGCCCGAGGGCGTGGTGGTGGTCAAGGCGACGCGTGATGTGCTGGACCGCCTGCGGGACGCCCGGGCCCGGGTGGAGGTGGGGTGGGCCCTCGAGCAGACGACCCGGGGGCCCGCCCTGTGTCTTGTGATTCGGTGCGCCGCCGGCGAGGTCGGGGAGTTGGCCGGCGAGGCCTACTTCGATCCGGGGGACGAGGGGGATGTGGGCCTCCTGGAACGCCTGGCGGGGCAAGAGCGTCTGAGGGCGGCGTTTCTCGACGAAGAGCTCGAACCCGCGTGGCTGGCGGAGGCCGAGTGGGACGAGGTCCGCCGGCTCGAGACCGAACAGGTGAGGGACCGCGCGGAAGAGCTGCTCGAACGGTCCCAGGAGTATGATTTTGAAGCAGCAAAGGGGATGTTCCAGGAAGACTTCTCCCTCGAACCCCTCCTCGCCCGGGTCTTCGGGGACTGACGCCAGTAGAGGGGGCCCGGCGGGTTTGTCACCCCCCCGGTGGGCCCGCGGGGGACGAAGAAGGCTCCCTACCCTTTTCAGCGGGGCTCGAAGCGTCCCCTCGACCGGTCCCACTCGTACTGGGCGGCGCCCCAGAGCCGGCGCAGGTCCTCCGGGTCCAGCCCGAGCCCCTGGGCCCCCTCCAGCCGTTCCAAGGCGTCGAGAACCTCGGCGTCGCTGATCTGGAAGTCGGCGTTCTGGTCAGCCCAGTGCACGTACTCCAGGTCGATCCGGTTCTCCCCCCGGATGACGCTGCCCGTCCCCTCCGCCCCCGGCGTCACCACCTCCCCCGAGAAGCGGTGCGCCGAGCCCTCTGCTGCCCCATCAGCCGGTGCTTGGACCAGGTACGCGACCCTCCCCGTCCCCTCCTCCAGGGGGAGGATCCACTTCAGGGTCCCGTCGGGGGTGGGGCCCTGGTCGGGCTCCGGGGAGGCCCCGAGGAGGGACCACCCTGCGGGGAGGGTCTCCCGGAGGACCACTCTCTGGCCGGTTCCCGCGAGGGTCCGCAACTGCACCACCACCGGTACCGCGCTGCCAGGCGGGGTGTAGGGGGGAAGCCGCCGCAGCGTCTCCACGGCGAAGGGCTCCGGCCCGGAGGCGCGCCACGCCGCCCACAACGCGAGGAGCACCAGGATGGCAACCCCTGCCAGCCAGGGCAGGAGGCGAGGCTTAGGGGTGGGTTCCGCCTCTTCGTCCACCTCGAACTCGGTGCCTTGGGACGGTTCCTCCAGGAGAATGCCCTCCAGCGGCGTCTCCAGCGCGTCGGCCAGAGCCTGGGCGTTCTCGCGCTTGACCGCCGCCGTCCGATTGTTCTCCCAGCGGCTCACCGTGTCGACGCTCACCTTCGCCACTTCGGCCACGTACAACTGGGTGAGCCCCTTGTCTTCCCGGAGCAGTCGCACCTTGTCCCCGTCGAGGCGCACCGTCGGGGGCCTTCGCACCATGGGCGTCATGAACCGCTTCCTGTCCTCTCTCGCGCAGACGGTCCCGGGGAACGGCCCCAGGACGAAGCCAGGGAAAACCTACCAGAGGTGCGGCCCGAAGTCACCCCCGGGGGGTCGTGCCGGGGTGCACACGGCCCGACGCCGGGCGGCGTCGGGCCGTGTGCACCCCGATGTGGATGGCGTCCCCCGGATCCAGGCCGTATAGAGGGGGTGAGGGGCGGAATCCCCCGCCCCGGTTTTCCCTGAGGAGGCAGACGATGAACAAGCTTGCCCTTGCCGTTACTCTCTTTGCCGCCGCAGCTCTGAGTGCCGGACTGGGCTGGACGGCAACCCCGCCGGCCGAGCCGGCGCCGGTGACGAACTTCGGGAAGAAGGCTCCGGTGGTCTTCGACCATGGGCTGCACGCAGGGGAGGGGTTCACCTGCGTGCAGTGTCACCACAACGAGGCCGAAGGCGAGTACCGGTGCGGCGCGTGCCACAAGCTCGAGGCGGAGGGAGGCCTCCTGAAGATTCAGGATGCCTTCCACGGGAAGGATGTGGGGAAGTGCTGGAGTTGTCACCGCGCTCCGGACGCGACCCACCAGCTCAAGTGCAACGACTGCCATCGGGAATAGCCGGGAACGGGTACAGCCGAAGCCGGCAACGGGCGGCCTCCAGGGGCCGCCCGTTGCCCTTCCTGAGCCCGGCCGCTCCAGTGGCACTTCACGGGTTGCCTGTCGTCTTCCGACGGCGGTCGTTTTTGGAGTGCCCCGCCGCCCTCTGCGCGGCACCCGTGTGGAGAGGGCGGCGCGTGGTGTCCACGCCACAGGGGCGAGCGTTCCGTGGCCATTTTTCCACTCGACTGCAAGGGCCCTCCAGCGTTTCCGGCGAGACTATGGCGTTTTCCCGCATGGTCGCGTTCCCCGTCCGCAGAATGGAAGGCATGGCACGTACCTTGCTTTGGCCTTACATGCCTTGGGACGGGGGGACTTTGAGAGCGACAGCACAGGAGGCCCTAATGGCCTTTCAACACACGCTACGACTTCCGGTTTCCCTCTTCGGTGTCGGGCTGCACACCGGCCAGAACGTCCAGTTGCGGCTTCTTCCGGCGGCTTCGGACACCGGGGTGCGGTTCCGGCGCACGGACCTGACCCCGGCTGTCGAGATCCCGGCCCGGAGTGAGTTCGTGGTCGAGACCACCCTGGCCACTGTCTTGGGACGGCACGGGGTTCAGGTTTCCACCGTCGAGCACTGCCTCGCCGCCCTCTCCGCCCTGGGTGTCGACAACTGCACGGTGGAGGTCAATGGTCCGGAGTTGCCGATCCTGGACGGCAGCGCTGCAGCCTACGCCGAGGCCATCCTGGGAGTCGGACTGCGGCGCCAGCGGGGGAGCCGCAAGGCGCTGCGGGTGGACAAGCCCATTCGGGTGGAGAGCGGAGACAAGTTCTGCATCCTGAGGCCGGCTGACACCTTTCGGGTGACCTACACCATCGACTTCGACGGCCGGTTCCCCGGCGCCCAGCACTTCTATCTCGACGTGGGTTCCCGAACCTTCGCAACCGAGCTCGCCTCGGCCCGCACCTTCGGCTTCCTCGCGGAGGTCACGTACCTGCGCTCCGTGGGCAAGGCCCAGGGGGGTTCCCTGGAGAACGCGGTGGTCCTAGACGGGGACAGGGTGCTCAACCCCGAAGGGCTGCGGATGCCTGACGAGATGGTGCGGCACAAGATCCTCGACGCGGTGGGAGATCTCGCCTTGCTGGGAATGCCCGTCCTCGGGCACCTGATCGTCCACAAGGGGGGCCACGCCCTTCACGACAGCTTGGCAAAGGCCCTGTTGGCTCGCCCGGATGCGTGGTCGGCGGTCGACATGGGAAGTGCCTCCCGCCCGCCCCGTCTGCGTTCCCCGGCGTCGAGCCCGCTGGTTGCGGTCCACGCCTGACGCCGAGCCGCCGCTTCCGTCTGCGCCGGGCCCTGGGCCCCTCGGAGAGAGGGGGCTCCCCGGTTCCTCCCCCTGGGCGCCGCTCGACCCAGCGGACTTCCCGCGCTTGCGCCCCCCTGCGCTGCTCTTCTAGAATGCGGGCTTTCCCGGGGCGGCCCGAGCCGCCTTGTGCCCTTGACCGGGACAGCTCATGGGATTTCGGCGTACGGCGGCCCTCACCCTCCTCTTTCTCCTCTGGGTCCTCGCGGCCCCCAGCCAGGGCAATACCCGGCGGGGGTATATCGACGGGGTGAACCTGCGGCGAGGACCCCAGTCAGACCTGCTCGTGGATTTCCGGGTGGAAGGGATTCGAACCCGGCGTGTCCTGGAAACTCTGGACAGCGGCCTCCCGGTTCGCTTCACCTACTGGGTGCGCGTGGTTCGGCCGCGGGAGTTGCGGCGGGATCAGGTCGTGGCAGAGGTGACGCTGGTGCGGGTGCTGGAGAAGGACAACCTCAGAAACCGGTTCCTGGTCACCCTCACGGAGGATGGCCCCGTCGAGGAGGTCGGCACCCTGGAGGCCGCGCTGCAGGCGATGAGCCAGGTGGAGGCAGTCAGTGTGATGCCCCTGGACGCCCTGGGAAGCCGGAGAGCCCTCTTTCTCAACATCAAGGCCCAACTGCAGAAGTTCCAACTCCCCTTCCACCTCCACTACCTCTTCGCTTTCGTGGCCTATTGGGACGTGGAGACCGACTGGTTCGCCCTGCCCCTGCCGGATACGCCGAACGCCCTGCCATGAGGGGTGTGTCCGAGTCGAGGAGATTCCTCGGGTGGGGCCCGGTGATCCTGGCGGCGCTGCTCTTGCTCTGGACCGGGTTGACCCTGGCCCAGTGGCGCCTTTTCGATGAGGTGCAGGGGGGGCGCCTGCTGGAGACCGTGGCGGTCTTCGGGTTGGTCAACCTCAATATCCTCCTCCTCCTCCTCCTGCTCTTCCTCACGCTCCGAAACCTCGTGAAGCTGGCCTTCGAGCGGCGTAGCGGCGTTCTGGGGTCCAAGCTCAAGACAAAGCTGGTCCTGGCCTTCCTCTCCATGACCGTCATCCCGACGGCACTCCTCTACCTCACCAGCGCCGGGTTTCTGGCCCGCAGCATCGACAGCTGGTTCAGTAGCCGGGTCGAGGGAGCGCTCCGTCAGGCCCTGGAGGTCGCCCGAGCCTACTATCAGGTGGAGGAGGGGAGGGTGCTTCACTACGCCAATCGGCTAGCCGAGTCTCTGCCCCCCGGGGGGGTGGGAGAGGATCTGGGATGGATGGAGGGGGTGCTCTTCGAACGGGCAGTGGAGGATCAACTCGGCGCGGTCACGGTGTTCTCCGCCGCCGGCGAGGTCCTGAGCGTGGTGGCCAACCCCCGATTCCCCCTGCCCGACCTGGCCACAGCGGAGGCTCCGGAGGTGAAGCAGGCGCTTGCCGGAAGGGAGTCCGCCGGACTGGGCCACTTCTCTACCGGTGATTTCCTCAGGGGGGCAGCTCCCATTCGGGATCGGCAGACCGGGGAGGTCTGGGGGGCTGTCGTGGTGGACGGATTCATGCCGGGCCGGACCCTGGAGCGGCTCCAAGAGATCACGGCCGGGTTCGAGGAGTATCGCCAACTCGAGGTGCTCAAGGCCCCGATCAAGGCCAGTTACATCCTGCCCCTGCTCCTCGTGGCCCTCCTGATCGTCTTTTCGGCCACCTGGTTCGGATTCTACCTGGCGCGCGGCATTACCGGTCCGATTCAGGAGCTGGCGGAGGCCACGCAGCGGGTCGCCGATGGAGACCTGGATTTCCAACTGCAGGTTACGAGCGGAGACGAGGTGGGTACCCTGGTCGCATCCTTCAACCAGATGACCCGTGACCTGCGGGCGAGCAAGGGCGAAGTGGAGGAGGCTCAAGGTACTCTGCGCCGAGCCAACGAGGAGTTGGAGCGGCGGCGCCGGTACATGGAGATCGTCCTCAGCCGGGTCGCGGCGGGGGTTGTGAGCACCGACCGGGGCGGAAACATCACCACGATGAACGCAGCAGCCCGGGAAATGTTGGGCCTGGGGGAGGAAGCCCTGGGCCAGCCTTACCGAAAGGCGCTGCCGCCCCAGGTGGAGGTGCTGGTCACAGACCTGCTTCGCGAATTGGGACGGTCCCGGCAGGACGCGCTGCGGCGCCAGGTCCTCCTGGAAACGGACGGCCAGCGGAGGTCGATCCTCGTGCACCTGACCCGGTTGCGGGACGAGGGAGGGGATCCCCTCGGCACCGTGGCGGTCTTCGACGACCTGACGGAACTGGTGAAGGCTCAGAGGGCCCAAGCCTGGCAAGAGGTGGCCCGCCGCATCGCCCACGAGATCAAGAACCCCCTGACCCCGATCCAGCTCTCGGCACAGCGACTGCGCCGTCGCTACGCCGACCTCCTGGAGGAGGCGGAGGGAGAGGTCCTGGACCAGGCGACGCGGACGATCGTGACTCAGGTGGACGGGCTCAAGAGGCTCGTGGACGAGTTCAGCCGATTCGCCAAGATGCCCGAGTCACGGCCCGCTCCCGAGGATGTGAACCGCATCGTGGACGAAGTGGCAGCGCTGTACCGTCCAGCCCACGATCAGATCCAGTTCGACGTGCGCCTCGCGCCTCAACTGCCCATCATCGAGGTGGACGCCGAACAACTGAGGCGGGCACTCGTGAACCTGCTGGACAACGCCGTGGCCGCGCTCGGGGAGGCCGAGCACGGGCGCATCGAGCTTCTCACCGAATTCGAGCCGGAGCGACAGGTGGTCCGGGTGGTCGTGGCGGACAACGGGCCGGGGCTCACCCCCGACGCGCGTGAGAGGCTGTTCGAGCCGTACTTCTCCACGAAGAAGGGTGGGACCGGCCTGGGGCTCGCGATCGTCAAGAGCATCGTCGCCGATCACAGGGGGTACGTGCGCGCCGTGGACAACCCAACCCAGGGCACGCGCTTCCTTCTCGAGTTCCCCCTCCCTGGAGCCAACGCATGAGCCGGCGCATTCTGGTGGTGGACGACGAACCGAGCATCCTCGAGAGTCTGGCGGGGATCCTCGCGGATGAAGGGTACGAGGTCGTCACCGCAGCCTCGGGGGAAGGCGGGCTGACGGCCGTGGAGGCGGAGGACCCGGACCTCGTTCTCCTCGACGTATGGCTTCCCGGCAGGGATGGGGTGGGTACCCTCCAGGCCATCAAGGAGAGGCAGCCGGAGCTTCCGGTCATCATGATGTCGGGCCACGGAACCATCGAAACGGCGGTCCGGTGCGCCAGGCTTGGCGCCTATGATTTTTTTGAGAAGCCCCTGAATCTGGACAAGGTGCTCCTGGGGATCGAGAACGCCCTCCGGGCGAACCGTCTGGTCCAGGAGAACCGTTACCTGAGGGACGAGGCCGGCCGCAGCTACACCATGGTGGGGGACAGCGGCGCCCTGGAGGCTCTGCGGGAGCAGATCCGGATCGTGGCGGCCACCCGCGCGTCGGTGCTCATCACGGGGGAGAACGGCACGGGCAAGGAGCTCGTGGCCCGGGCCGTCCATGCGGGGAGCAGGCGCCGCGACGGTCCCTTCATCGAGGTCAATTGCGCCGCGATCCCCGAAGACCTGATCGAGAGTGAGCTCTTCGGCCACGAGAAGGGGGCGTTCACCGGAGCCTCCGCCCGACGGCGGGGCAAGTTCGACCTCGCCGACGGCGGCACGCTGTTTCTGGACGAGATCGGCGACATGAGCCTCAAGACCCAGGCCAAGATTCTCCGCGTCCTCCAGGAGATGCGCTTCGAGAGGGTGGGCGGTGGCCGCACGCACCAGGTGGACGTTCGCGTGATCGCGGCCACCAACAAGGACCTGGAGGCAGAGATCCAGGCGGGTCGGTTCCGGGAGGACCTCTATTTCCGCCTCAACGTGATCCCGTTCCACGTGCCGCCGCTGAGGGAGCGGAAAGGGGACATCCCGGCGCTCGCGGTCCACTTCATCCGTCTCTTCTGTGCCGAGGAGAAGCGTGACCCCGTGGAGATCGTCCCGGCTGCGCTGAGCATCCTTCAGGAGTATCCGTGGCCGGGCAACGTGAGGGAGCTCAAGAACATCATGGAGCGGATGGTGATCCTGAGCAGGGGGGATCGTATCACTGCCGACGACTTGCCCCCGGCGGTGCGGGCCGCGGCGGGGGCTGCTCCCCCTCTGCCGGACGAGGGGGTGGGGCTGCGGGAAGCCCGGCGCCACTTCGAACGCCGCTTCATCCTGGGCCATCTGGAGGAGACGGGCTGGAACGTTTCCCAGACCGCGGACCGGATCGGGCTCGACAAGTCGAGCCTGTACAAGAAACTCAAGGAGTTGGAGATCGAACCTCCCGCGGGGTAGACGCCGGGGGCCCATCGCCGCCGCGGATCGCGGGTGCCCGGCCAGCGTGCCGGCGGGTCAGTGGGAGCGCAGGACCCGTCCGCCGGGGCCTCCCCGACACGCATCCCCCTGGGCGTGCCACCGGACGATCGTGCCCGAGCCGTCGGCGACGAAGGTGAACTCGCACGTGTTCCGGAAGGTCTGCGGGGGATAGTAGGTGCCGGGGTAGATGGTAGTGGTCTGGGCCCGTACGCCGTCATCCCTGCTCCGCAGGGTCTCCACGGTGGTCGGGGTCTCGTACCCGGGGATCACCCCGGTCACCACCCGGGTCCACGTGAAGGCGCGCTCGCCTCCCTCCAGCTCCCGCATGACGTAATTGTACCCGAAGGTGTCCTGGGCCCTGCCGATCGGCTGCCCCAGGAAGGCGTCCATGCGGGTGCGGAATTGCCCCACGGTGGCGCACCCCAGCGCGAAGGCCACCAGCACCAATAGCGTGTTTCTGGTCTGCGTCCTCATCGTGTTCCTCCGCATCGGCAATCTTCCCCCGCCATGATGCCACCGCAATCCCCGTCCCCCGCACAGGACGTCTCGCCAGGGCGTCGCGTCAGGGGCGGGCCACCAGGACGGGCGGCGTCCCCAAGCGGGGCCGGGGCCCCGGGGTCAGGTGATCGGGAACACCACCAGTTCGTCCACGGCGACGCGGATGCCGATGCGGTGGCCGACCTCGTGGTCGTGGTGGCCGGTCGCGAGGCAGAGCACTTCGGCACCGCTCGGCAGGCGCAGGGTGTACAGGAACTCGGCGCCGCGGAAGACCTTGGCAGTGATCTCGGCGAAGCCCGGCCCGTCGTCGTCGTGGAGGAGGTCGTCCGGACGGACGAGCACTTCCACGCGGCAGCCGGGACCGCAATCCTTCGGGACCTGGCCGTGGATCGCGCCCAGCTCGGTCGCGACCGCTCCGTCGGACTCCACCGTGCCGGCGAGCATCACCCCCTCGCCGATGAAGTCGGCTACGAAACGGTCCGCGGGCCTGTGGTAGAGGCCGTACCCGGTGTCCCACTGGCGGAGCCGGCCGTCGTGCAGGACGCCGATCTCGTCGGCCATGGCGAAGGCTTCGACCTGGTGGTGGGTGACGAGAAGGGCCGTCAGGCCGTCATCCTTGAGGATCTCCCGCACCTCCCGGGCCAGCCTGTCCCGCAGGTCCACGTCGAGGCTCGAGAACGGCTCGTCGAGCAGGAGGAGGTCCGGGCGGGGGGCCATGGCCCGGGCCAGGGCCACCCGCTGCTGTTGGCCGCCGGAGAGCTGGTGGGGGAAGACGTTCCCCGCGTGACCCAGCCCCACGAGCTCCAGCAGTTCTTCCACCCTCCCCCTTCGGGCACCCTGGTCCCGGCCCCGGAGCCCGAAGGCCACGTTCTTCGCCACACTGAGGTGGGGAAAGAGGGCGAGGTCCTGAAACACCATCCCCACCCTGCGATGCTCCGGCGGCACGAGCAGGCCCGGGCGGCTCACCGTCTGGCCGTGGAGCAGGATCTCGCCTCCCTGCAGGGGCTGGAAGCCGGCAATGGCGCGCAGCAAGGTGGTCTTTCCGCAGCCGCTGGGCCCGAGCAGACAACCGACGGAGCCCGTGGGGAGCCCGAGGCTCACCCCGCAGACCACCGGAGGTCCCCCGTAGTTGACGACGGCGTCGCGGACTTCAAGCAGCATTGGGAACTCCTGGGGGCTCTCCCGGGGGTTCTCCCGGCCGGGCGCGGCGGATGGAACGGCTGATCAGGATCACGGGCACCAGGCCCGCGAGCACGATCGTCAGGGCGGCTGCGCTCGATTCGGCCAGCATCTCGTCCGAGGCGAGCTCGAAGGCGCGCACCGCCAGGGTGTTGAAATTGAAGGGGCGGAGAATCAGGGTGGCCGGCAGTTCCTTCAGCACGTCGACGAAGACGAGGAGCACGGCGGCGAGCAGACTCCCTCGCAGGATCGGAAGGTGCACCCGGCCCAGGACCGCCCCCGGCTTCAACCCCAGGGAACGGGCCGCATCGTCCATGGAGGGGCGGATCTTGCCCAGGCCCGCATCCACCGTGTGCAGGGACACGGCCAGGAAACGCACCACATAGGCGAACACCACGGCGGCCAGGGTCCCGCTGAGCAGAAGGCCGGTGGAAACCTGGAAAGCGCCCCGCATGGCGGCATCGACCGCGTTGTCGAGCCAAGCGAAGGGGATGATCACCCCCACCGCGATCACCAGCCCCGGGACGGCGTAGCCCATGCCCGCAACCTGGACCGAGGCGCTCACTGCCCGGGAGGGGCGCAGCCGCTTGCCGTAGGAGAGGAAGACGGCGACCGCGAGGGTGAGGAGGGCCGCGCCGGCTGCCAGCAGGAGACTGTTCGTCGCCAGCCGGACGAAGGCCCCGTCCACGGTGTGGCGCCACGTACGCAGGGCCCAGGCGGCCAGTTGGGAGGAGGGCAGCAGGAAGCCGAAGAAGACCGGCACGGCGCACGCACCAAAGGCGGCTGCCGCCCTCCAGCCGCGCAGGGCGTAAGCGGGTTGGCTGCGCTGCCGCTGGCTCGTGTGGTGGTAGCGGGCCTGTCGTCGGGACCAGCGCTCCAGCACCACCAGAGCGAGCACGACGGTCATCATCAGGGCCGCCAGCTGGGCGGCCGCCGCGCGGTCGCCCAGACCGAACCAGGTTCGGAAGATCCCCGTGGTGAAGGTGTTGACTCCGAAGTACTGCACGGTGCCGAAATCCGCCAGGGTCTCCATGAGGGCCAAGGTCACGCCCGCCGCGATCGCCGGGCGGGCCAGGGGAAGCGCCACCGAAAAGAAGGACCGCCAGGGCCCGCAGCCCAGGGTGCGGCTGACCTCCAGGGCGCAGACCGACTGCTCCAGGAACGCCGCCCGGGAGAGGAGGTATACGTAGGGGTAGAGAACCAGCGAGAGCATGACCGCCGCGCCGCCCAAGGACCGGACCGGAGGGAACCAGTAGTCACCGTATCCCCACCCGAACCACCCGCGCAGGGCAGACTGCACCGGGCCGGCGAAGTCCAGGAGCCCGGTATAGGTGTAGGCGAGGATGTACGCGGGCACCGCCATGGGCAGGAGCAAGGCCCACTGGAAGAGCCTCTGGCCGGGGAAACGGCACAGGGTGGCCAGCCAGGCCGTCCCGACGCCCAGGAGCAGGGTTCCCCCTCCGACCCCCAGCATCAGGAGCAGGGAATTGGCGGCATAATCCGGCAGGACGGTGGCGGCCAGGTGGCGCCAGACAGGGCCCGCCGGGCGGAAGACCGAGCTGAAGATCACCAGTACCGGTGTGGCCAGGCACAGGGCGGCTGCCCCCACCGCGAGGCTCCACCCGTCCACCCGCGGGCGGAA
>CAZYJP010000015.1:0-17881 GCA_964647795.1 uncultured Thermodesulfobacteriota bacterium | reverse complement strand
GGCGCGAGCCCGATTGCCGCGAGGCCCGCCGCGCAGGCGCCCTCCGCCGTGCTCTCCGGGATGTCCTTCGGCTCGCGGAAGGCACCGCAGGCATAAACACCGGGCACGTTGGTTTCGCAGGGGGCGAACTCGGGCCCGCCGCAGAACCCGCCGTCGGCCAAATCCACCCCAAAGGCGCCTGCGAGCCTGCGAGTCTCTTCCGTCTCGCAAAAGCCCGAGGAGAGCACCACGAGGTCGTGCTTCGCCTCGGCGGCCTTTCCGGCCTCATCGGCGATCTGCAGCAGCAGTTCCCGGCTCCCCGGCGCCTGACGGATCAGCGAGGGGATCGCCCGCACGAACCGGATGCCCAGAGCCTCCGCTCGGCGCAGATAGGCCTCGTAGTCCTTCCCGAAGGTGCGCAGGTCCATATAGTAGACCGTCACCTCCAGGTCGGGGCAGCGCTCTTTCGCGAAGAACGCCTGTTTCAAGGCGAACATGCAGCACACCGAGGAGCAGTGTCCCTGGCCGAGCTCGGCATCCCGGCTGCCCACGCACTGGACGAAAGCGAGGCTCCGAGGGGACGCCCCGTTCGAGGGGCGCACGGGCCGGCCGCTCGTCGGGCTCCCCGCGGCCAGCATCCGCTCGAAGCGCACGGCCGAGAGGACGTCCGGATAGCGCCCGAACCCGTACTCCTCCTTGCGGCTTGTCGGAAAGACGTCGGCGCCCGGGGCGAGCACCACCGAGGCGGCCTCCACCTCGTGGGCCACCGGTTTCGCGTCCAGGTCGATGGCCCTCGGGTCGCAGACCTCCACGCACCTGCCGCATCGGGTGCAGGAATCCGGGTCCACCACGTAGGCCTTGGCCACGGCCTTTGGGTAGTACTTGAAGACGGCCTTCCGCTTCTCCAGCCCGTCCCCGAACTCCCGGGTCACTTCCACCGGGCAGACCTCTTCGCAGGCGCCGCAGTCGGTGCACTTCTCCGGGTCCACACAAGACGCCTCTTGGGCCGCTTTGACGCGGAAGGCGCCGGCCTCCCCCTCCACGGAAACCACCGAGGTGTAGGGCAGGATCTCCACATTCTCGTGGAGCTCGCACTGCACGAAGGGGCAATAGGTGGGCGTGTCGCAGGCCATGAAACACACGCCGCAGGACTGGGTCGGAAACTGGTTGTCGAGCAGAGGGAAGAAGCCTCCGATGGCGGGGCGCCTGTCGAGCAGCACCACCCGGTGCCCCCGCTCGGCGAGCACCAGGGACGCCTGCATTCCGGCCAGACCGCCGCCGACCACCAGGGCCGTGTTCTTTGCGTCGCTCATGAATTCGCTCCGGCTATCGGCCTTCCGCTCTCGGCCGTCAGCTCCGCGTCCCGGGCTGACCGCTGATCGCCGACCTCCGATCGCTCGCCTATCGAAACAACCCCGAGGGATCCACGATGTGCTTCTTCCACCACTTCTCCCGGCCCGGCAGCTGGAGAGCCTCGCCCAGGACCTCGGTGACGTAGAGGATGGGGAAGCCGAGGCCGCTCTGGCGCATGTCCAGATTGATCTGGCACAGGCCGCAGGAGACGACGATGGCGTCGGCGCCGGCCTCCTTGGCCTCGGCCACGAGCCGGGTACACAGCGTCTGGGCCCGGTCGCCGTGGCCGAAGGCCAGGTCCGCGCCGCAGCAGTCGACCTTGTAGGACCAGTCGAGCGCCGTGGCCCCCACCGCCTCGCACGCCGCCTCCAAGACCGTCGGGTTCTCGAAGGAGCTGCGTCCGGTCACCCGCTGGGGCCGCACGAGCTGGCATCCGTAGTAGGCGACCACCTTGAGTCCCGTCAACGGCTTCTTCACGCGGCTTCGCAGGTGCTCGATCACGCCGGGCCTCTCGAGCCAGTCCACGAGGGAGAGGACCTCCATCCTCCCCTGCCACTTGAAGTCCAGGAGCCGGGCGAGCTTCGCCGCGTCCTCGCCGCCGTCCTCGAAGGCCGTCTTGGCCTTCTTCACGTTGTTGTAGCAGCCGGCGCAGGGGATGATCAGGTCCTTGCCGGCCCGCTGGGCGATCGAGAGGTTCCGGGCCGGAAGGCCAAGGCCCACGAAGTGGTTCACGTTGTGGGCCGAGGCTCCGCCGCAGCAGTTCCAGTCCTCGATCTCCTGCAGGCCGTAACCCAGGGCCTCGAACACACCCACGGTCGAGGCGTTGAACTCCCAGCCCGTGGAGTGGGCAGTGCACCCGGGATAGTAACTAAAGTCCATGCTCATCCTCTGGGCCGCCAAGGGCATCCCGACCCGCCGACGTCATCCAACGCGCGACGTGCGACGATCAACGCGCCACTCACAGCTTCAGCCCCGACTCCTCGAAGATCTGTGCAACTTGGGCTTTTCCCTTCACGGAGGAGGGCATCAGCGGAATCTTCCCCTTGGCGAAGAGCTTCGCACCCCCGAGGGCCTCTCCCAAGAAGCCCTTCTGCAGGAACATCTTGCTCTTCCACATGAACTCCGCGAGCATCGTGGCCTCGTGGACCCTGCCGAAGCGCTTGGCGCTGCCCACGAAAGCCCGGTGAAAGGCCATCACCGCGGGCTCGGGCAGCGGCCGGCCCGCCTCCACGGCCATGGAGCGCAGCGCGTCCATGATGGGCGAGAGGTAGATGCCGTTAGGGCACCGGGTGCCGCAGGTCTCGCAGGTCACGCACATCCAGATGGCGCTGGAGCCGAGAAGCTCGTCCTTCCGGCCCTTCTGGATCATGCGTATGACCCCGTGATTGGGCCACTCGAACCAGGAGACCGTGGGGCAGCCCCCCGTGCACTTCTTGCACTGGTAGCAGCGGGAGAGGTTCTGCCCGCTCTTCTCCTGGATTTCCTTTGCAAATGGGTGCATGGTGCTCCTCTGAGTTCCCGGTCGGACCCGTCCGACCCGTCCGACAAACCCTTCCTCACCCGCAGGCCGTCTCGCCTTCCGGCTCGGTGAAGATCTCGATCTCCCCGATCACCTGGCCCGGGCTGTCGTTCTTGAGCTGGCAGGCCTTGTTGGGGCACACCGCCACGCAGGCGCCGCAGCCCTGGCACAAGGCCTCGTTGACCCGACTGAAGCGCACCCGCTCGTCGAGCTCCCGGGCGCCGTAGGGGCAGATGGGCACGCACAGGCCGCAGGCGGAACAGATATCGGAGTCCACCCGGGCCACCAAGGGGTCCTGGGCGAGCTCCTCGTTGGCGAAGAGGCTCTGCACCTTGGAGGCCGTGGCCATGGCCTGGGCCACCGAGTCGGTGATGTCCTTGGGGTACTGCCCCGCGCCGGCCAGGTACACCCCCCGGGTGGAGCTCTCCACGGGCCGCAGCTTGATGTGGCTCTCCTGGAAGAAGCCGTTCTGGTCCACGCTGGCCCGGAAGAGGCTCGCCACCTCCTCGTACCCCGGGGAGGGCTCCACGGCCATGGCGAGCACCACGAGATCCGCCGTGAGCTCGAGCTTCTCGTTGGTGAGGGTATCCGCGGTCCACAGGGCCAGCCGGTCGTCCTCGCGCCAGACCTTCGAGACGCGCCCCCGGATGTACACGAGTCCGCCCTCTTCGATGTTTCGCTGGCAGTACTCCTCGGTGTTCTTGCAGTCGGTGCGGATGTCCATGTAGGAGACCACCACGCGGCCGCCGGGGTTTCGCTCCTGGAAGAGCCGCGCCTGTTTGTTGGTGTAGAGGCAGCAGATGCGCGAGCAGTAGGGCTTGTGGTTCTCCGGGTCGCGGCTCCCCGAGCACTGGATGAAGACCACGTCCCGCACCGGCTTGCCGTCCGAGGGGCGGCGTACCGGTTCGCCCGAGTCGAAGCTCCGGCGCAGGAGGTCCTCGAAGGCAAGCGCGTCGATGACGTCGGGGACCCTGCCGCCGCCGTACTCGGCCATGGCCTCCACCGGGTAGAGCCGGTAGCCCGTGGCCACGATGATGGCGCCGACGGTCTCCCTCACCGGGTCGGCAGGGGGCCCCCCGTTGCCCGTCTCGATTTCCACCTCGAAGTTTCCCACGTAGCCCGTCACCTCGGTGACGCGGCTCCCGGCGTAGAGCCGGATGTTGGGGTGGTTCTGCACCGCCTCGACCCGGGGCACCAGGATATCGCGGGCGTCCTCGTGGTAGGGGAAGGTCTTGGAGAGGCGCCGGGCATGGCCGCCGAGCACGGCCTCCCGCTCCACCACCACGGTCTCGTACCCGGCGTCGGCGAGGTCGAGCGCCGCCGAGAGCCCCGCGATGCCCGCCCCCACCACCAGGGCACGCTTGGTGAGCGGCACGCGAATGGCCTCCAGGGAGGCGTTCTTGCGGACCTTCTCCATGGTGGCCCGGATGATGTTGAAGGCCTTGCGGGTCGCCGCGCCCTTGTCGCGCTGGTGCACCCAGGAGCACTGCTCGCGGACGTTGGCGATCTCCACGAGGAAGGGGTTCAGCCCCACCGATGCCGCGGCCTTCCGGAAGGTGTTCTCGTGCATCCGGGGCGAACAGGAGGCCACCACCAGCCGGTCGATACCCTTCTCTTGGATGGCATTCTTGATGCGGTCCTGGCCCGGGTCCGAGCACATGTACATATAGTTCTCGGCGTGGACCACGTCGGGGATCCGGCGCAGATCCTCCACCAGCTCGTGCACGTCCACCGTGCCCGCGATGTTCGACCCGCACCAGCAGATGAAGACGCCGATTCGATTCATTCGAAATCCCGTGATCGGAAGTACCGAATCACCAATCTCCGCACCCGCTGCCTCTCACTGCTCACTGTTCACTGCTCACTGCTCACTGTTCACTGTGCACTGTTCACGGCTCACCCGTCACGCCGCTTCCCGACGCAGTCGGCTCAGAAACACCTGTACCTTGCTCGCCGCCGCCGAGGCGTGGGCCACGGTGTCGGCGATGTCCCGGGGGCCCTGGCAGGTGCCGGCCACCACGATCCCCTCGCGGCCGGACTCCACCGAGCCCACCTTGTAGTGGGCCTCCTGGAAGAACCCGTTGTCGTCCAGCGGGATTCCGAGCACCCGGGCGAGCTCGGCCTGCTCGGGGTTGGGCACCGCGGCCATGGCGAGCACCACGAGATCCGCGCGCGCCTCCACGGGCTGCCCCGAGAGGGTGTCGGTGCCCCACACCACCACCTTGTCGCCGTCCCGGAAGATCTTCGAGACCCGGCCCCGCACGTACACGAGCCCCTCCTCTTCCGTGGACTGCTGGAGGAACTCCTCGTAGCCCTTCCCGGTGCAGCGCAGATCCATGTAGAAGAGGGTCGCCCGGCCGTGGTGCTCCTTGTGCTTGAAGAGGCGGGCGTGCTTGGCCGAGTACATGCAGCAGATGCGGCTGCAGTAGGGCTTGTGGTTCTCGGGGTCGCGGCTCCCCACGCACTGGATGAAGACCACGTCCTCCGGGACCTTGCCGTCCGAGGGCCGGAGCACCCGCCCGGCGGTCGGGCCCGAGGCCGAGCAGAGCCGCTCCATGGCAAACCCGTCGATCACGTCCGGGACCGTGCCGTACCCATACTCGCCCATGGCCGCCATGGGGTAGAGCTCGAAGCCCGTGGCCACCACCACCGCGGCCACCTCCTCCTCGACGACGGTCTCCTCCTGGTCGTAGACGATCGCCCCCACGGGGCAGACCTTGGCACAGACACCGCACTTGCCATAAAGCAGGTAGCGGCAGTGGTCCTCGTCGATGATGGGCTTGTTGGGGACGGCCTGGGGCGAGAGGGTGTAGATGGCCTTCTTGGCCCCCACACCGCGCTCGAAGAGGTTGGTGGGCACCTTGGTGGGGCACTTCTCCTGGCAGGCGCCGCAGCCGGTACACTTCGTCCAGTCCACGTAGGACTTCTTGCGCCGGATCGTCGCGCGGTACGCGCCGGGTTCCCCCTCCAGGCCCACCACTTCGCTGTAGGTGTGCAGCTTGATGTTGGGGTGCTGCCCGGTCTCCACGGTCCGGGGGGTCAGGGTGCACTGGGCGCAGTCCAGCGTCGGAAAGGTCTCGGAGAGCTGGAGCATCCGGCCCCCGACGCTGGGAAGCCGCTCCACCATCACCACCTGGTGGCCCGCGTCCCCAAGGTCCACCGCCGCGGTGATCCCGGCGATGCCTCCGCCGATGACCAGGACCCGCTGTTTGTCGCTGCCTTCGAACATGGACTCTCCGTCACGCGTCACGCGTCACGCGTCACGCATCAGGCGTCAGCCGTCACCCGCCTCACAGCCCCCGCGCCTGGAGTGCGGGCCGCGGGTCGGTGTGGTTGCGGCTCACGTCCATCGCCTCGGCGGATTCCCCCAGGGCCAGGGCCAGGAGCTGGGTGAAGTAGAGCACCGGCAGACCCTTGAACCCCTGCTCGATCTTGGCCATCTCCCCCTGCCGCTCCTCGATGTTGAACTGGCAGAGCGGACAAGCGGTCACCAGCATCTCGGCGCCGCGGGCCTTGGCCGAGTCGATGATCTCCCGGGAGCAGCGAGTGGCCATGGCGTCGGAGTGGACCACCTGGAAGGCGCCGCAGCATTCGGCCTTCAGGGGGTAGTCCACGGGCTCCGCCCCCAGGGCGCGGAGAAGTTCCTCAACGATCGAGGGGTTGTCCGGGTCGTCCATCGCCATCTCGGCTTTGGGCCGCAGCAGGAGGCATCCGTAGAAGGGCGCCACCTTCAGGCCGGCCAGGGGTTTCTCGACCTTGGAAGCCAGGTTCGCGAAGCCCACCTCGTCCCGCAAGACCTCGAGGTAGTGGATGACGTCCAGGTCGCCCGCGTAGGGCTCCTCGATGAAATCCGTCACCTTGGCCCGGCGCTCGGGGTTGGTCTTCATGACGTGGTTGGTCCGCTTCAGGACGTTGTGGCAGACGGCGCACAGCGTCACGAGCTTCTCCCCGCCCTTCCGGCCCCGGGCGAGCACCCGGGTGGGGGAGGCGAGCGCCATGTCGTAGTCCTCGGCCAGGGGGAAGGTGGCCCCGCAGCACGTCCAGTAGGGCATCTCCTCGAGGGTGAAGCCGAGTTTCTCGCCCGCCTTCCTGCCGGCCTCGTCGAGGCTCTTACCCTTGGTGTAAAGAGTGCAGCCGGGGAAGTATTGATAGTTCATGAGAACCTCTGCGTGTTGCACGTTGCGGGTTGCACGTTGCACGTGGTCCGTTGGAGTCGCATCGTGATTCGTCCAGTCATCCGCTCTCCAACGAGCAACAAACAACGAGCAACGAGCAACGCCTTAGCTCAGGGACAAGAACTTGCGGTAGCCGCTAATGAAGGCGATCTGGGGGGCTTTCTCCAGGTACTCCTTCGGGAACTTGCGGATCTCGATCTCGTTCTTACCCTTGCGGAGCTGGAGCATCCGGATGGCTTCCATGATGCGCGCTAGGTCCACCCCCTTGGGGCAGACGGACATGCACTGGAGGCACGAGGCACAGATCCAGGGCGTGTTGGCCTCGAAGACCTTCTCGTCGAGCCCCAGTTGTAGGTAGCGGATCACCTGGTTCGGGAGCATGTCCATCTCGGGGGTGGCCGGGCACGCAGCCGAGCACTTGCCGCACTGGTAGCACCTGTACACGTTCTGGCAGGAGATCTCCTCGACCTTCTTGATCCGGTCGTTCCGAACCTTGTCGCCGTCCAGCTTCACGCGCATGGCGTTTCCTTTCGGACCTGAGAAGCTATTTGACAGGATAACCGGATGGACCGGATGAAAAACGCGCAATGGGATCCTATTCGAATGAAGCCAGCGAAAGGATTTTCTTCCAACGGCCGAAAAACCCTAGCGACCTGATCCTGAACATCCCGTCATCCTGTCAAAAGCAAATATTTCTTTTGAAGAGATAACGAATTCAGTCCTTGCCTTGCATCCCGTTCATCCCGTTATCCCGTCCAAAACCCCGTCCGTTCTTTACCTCACCCGCCCTTGGCGTACTTCTTGCGCCCTTCCGCATAAAGATCTCCGCCGCGGCAGTCGATGATGACGGTCGCGGGGAAATCGACCACCTCGAGCCGGCGGATCGCCTCGGGCCCCAGGTCCTCGTACGCCACGATCTCCGAGGACACGATCCGCTTCGCGATGAGCGCCGCTGCACCGCCCGTCGCGCCGAAGTACACCGCCTTGTGCCGCTTCATGGCCTCGACGACCTCGGCGGAGCGCTTGCCCTTGCCGACCATGCCCTTGAGGCCCAGGCCGATGAGGACCGGGCTGTAGGGGTCCATGCGGTAGGACGTGGTGGGGCCGGCAGAGCCGATGGGACGTCCGGGGGGGGCCGGGGTTGGCCCGACGAAATAGATCACCTGGCCCCGGACGTCGAAGGGCAGCGGCTTGCCGTCCTCCACGAGCTCGACGAGGCGGGCGTGAGCCGCGTCGCGCGCCGTGTACACGGCTCCGGAAAGGAGCACCTGGTCGCCGGCAGAGAGCTTCTCCACGTCGGCATCCGTGAGGGGCGTGGTGAGGCGGATCACAGCTCCACCTCCTTGTGCCGCGCCGAGTGGCACTGGATGTTCACGGCCACCGGGAGGCTCGCGATGTGGCAGGGGTGGGCCTCCACGTGCACGTCCAGGCTCGTGGTGGTACCGCCCAGGCCGGCCGGGCCGATCCCGAGCCGGTTCACAGCCTCAAGGAGCTCCGCCTCGAGGGCAGCGTAGTAGGGATCCGAGTTTCGGTGTCCCAGGGGCCGTACCAGCGCGAGCTTCGAGAGGTAGGCCGCCACCTCGAACGTACCGCCGATGCCGACGCCCACGACGGTCGGCGGGCAGGGGTTGGGGCCGGCCTGGCTCACCCGGTCGAGAACGAACTTCTTGACCCCCTCCACGCCGTCGGCCGGCCGGAGCATGGCGATCCCGCTCATGTTCTCGCTGCCGCCCCCCTTGGGCGCGAACGTGACCTTCACGTGCTCCCCGGGGACGACCTTCACGTGCACCACCGCCGGGGTGTTGTCCCCGGTATTCTTGCGGCGAAGGGGATCGGCGACGATGGACTTGCGCAGATACCCCTCCTGATAGCCCTGGCGCACCCCGTCGTTCACCGCCTCGTAGAGGTCGCCGCCCACGAGGTGCACGTCCTGCCCCAGTTCGACGAACACCACGGCAAAACCGGTGTCCTGGCAAAGGGGCAGTTTCTCCTCCCGCGCGATGCGGGCGTTCTCGCAGAGCTGATCGAGGATGTCGCGGCCGGTGGGGCTCTCTTCCGCAACGCGGTAGCGGGCAAAGGAGGCGAGCACGTCCTGGCCGAGCTCTGTGTTGGCCTCGACGGCCATGCGCCGCAGCGCTTTGGAAATCTCTCGAACGGGAAGCTCGCGCATGGGCCCTCTCGAGGAGTTCGCGCAGGACGGAGCACGGCCCGATGGTAGCGGTCGGCCGGCACATTTATCAAGAGTAAAAAACTAAAGTAAAACTAAAATGTACCCCCCCGAGAAGGTCCGTGGCCGCACCCAATCCGGCGTTTGGTTCCCGCCGGCCCAAGCCCTCTCCGTGGGCCTCAGATACCGCCCTTCCTCGGGACCGCCCGCACCCCTGGAGCCGCTGCCTCGGGGCCGCCGAACCCAAAGCTTTCTAAGTATAATGGCGGTTTCTCGGGAGGGAAACCTTATTATTTATTAAGCTACCCATAAGTTTTCTTGAAGCCACATTCCCTGCGCAGGGCTTCGAGGAGGAGTTCGGTGAGCGGCCGCCGAGGGTGCCGGCAGCGCTCGTACAGCCCCACCCGGCGCCGCAGTTGCGGGCTTCCCAGCGGGATGAGCGTGAACCGCTGCCGCGCCCGTTCCACCCGGGCAGCGCGCAGGGGAACCGCCGCCACGCCCAGGCCCTGTTCCACCAGGCTCAGGACCGCCTCCAGGGAGTCGAGCTCCGTGACGTCCCGAGGATGGATTCCCCGGGCCATGAGGTGGCCTTCGACCAGGGCTCCGGTCCAGGCAGTCTTGTCGAAGCGCACGTAGGGGAGGCGCTCGAAGAGCACCCGATCGTCCCCGGCGCCCGTGCCGGGGGGGCCGACCACGTAGAAGGGTTCCTCGTCGTAGGGCCGCCACTCGCAGTGGGACGGGACGGCGTAGGGGGGCTCGCTGATGAGAGCGGCGTCGAGCTCCCCTCCCTCGACCCGCGGAGCCAGGTGGTCGGAGATACCGGACCGGATGCGGACCTGGAAGTCTTCGTGCTCCTCCTTGAGGCGAGCCAGCACCACCGGCACGGGGCCGGTGAGGGCCGTGGGGATGACGCCGAGCTCCAGCACTCCCCGGACCCCCCCTTGGGGGTCGAGCTCTTCGCGAAGCCCATCGTACAGGGCCAGGATCTCCTCGGCCCTCTCCAAGATGAGCCGGCCCGAGGGGTTGAGCCTCGTTCCCCGGCCCGTCCGGTCGAAGAGCTCCGTCCCGAGCTCCTCCTCCAAGCCCTTGACCTGATGACTCACCGCCGCCTGGGTAAGCCCCAGGTGCTCCGCCGCGGCCGAGAAGCTTCCCGTGCGGGCGATGACGGTCAGTGTGCGCAGGGCGCGCAGGGACATGGGGGACTCCTTCCTCCCGGACGAGGACCCGACCGCGAACGCTCCCGCGGGGGAGATGGGTGTCCCGTCCTTGCTCCTCGCGCCCTGCGCGCCGGCAGGCGCAAACGCCCGACCGAGCCTGCCGGGCGTTCGCCCTGTCGGGCCGGAGAACGCTCTCAGCCCTTCGCGAACTCCACGCCCTTCTGGATATTCGCTCGAAGCGTCGGGATCATCTCGTCGAAGAGCTTCTTCTCGTAGGCGCTCAGGCGCCCGTAGCCGACGACCTTGGTGACGCCGCCCTTGCCCAGGCGCACGGGCAGGGCGAAGTACTCGGTGGGCTGGCCCTCCACCGGCACGTAGGCGCACTGCACCGACTCCTTGCCCGTGAGCCCGTTGACCAGAGCCATCGTAAACCGGCAGGCGGCCTCGGCCATGGAGAGGGTCGCCGACCCGGCCCCGGCCTTGGCCTCCACCACCTCGGTACCCGCCTCCTGGATCCGCGGGGTGAGCCTGTCGAGCTCCTTCTGGGTGAACGAGGCCCCCTTCACCTTCGAGAGGAGTGGCAGGATCGTGTTCCCGCTGTGGCCGCCGATCACCGTCACCCGGGTCTTCACCGGGTCGAGCCTCTTGAGCTCGGCCACGAAGGTCTTGGCGCGGATGACGTCGAGGGCGGTGACGCCGAAGAGCTTCCTCGCGCTGAAGGCCCCGGCCTTCTTCAGGACCTCGGCGGCGATCGGGACCGTGGAGTTCACCGGGTTGGTGATGATCGCGAAGCAGGCCTTGGGGCAGGCCTTGGCCCCGGCCTCCATCAGGTTCTTCACGATGCCCGCATTCACGTTGAAGAGGTCGTCGCGGGTCATGCCGGGCTTCCGGGGCACGCCGGCGGGGATGACCACCAGGTCGCTGCCCTTCAGGGCCTTCTCGAGCTCGTCCTTCCCGTAGCCCGTGACCTGGACCGCCGTGGGGATGTGGCTCAGATCCACCCCGACGCCCACGACCACCGGCACCACGTCGTACAGCGCCAGCTTGGACCCGGCAGGGAGCGCGTTCTTCAGGAGCAGGGACAGGGGCTGGCCGATGCCGCCGGCAGCGCCGAGTACGGTGACCTTCATCGCGTTTCCTCCCTTCGAAAGTGGACAGCAGACCGCCGAATGCTAGGCGGAGGCCCCGGCGGCGTCAAGCGTTTTTTAGCGAAAATCAAGCTATTTTAGTCGAACTAAAGATCGTTGGAGCCCCCACTCGGTCCACGGTCGCGCCACCCGGAGGGACGCCTCCCAACGGGCTCGACGCGGAAGGCGCCGGGGAAACCCTGGCATCCTCCGGGAGGAGCGACCGGGCGGCCCGCGCAGTCCTGGGGGATCACTGGCGAGAGGCCGGGCGGCGGTGCCGGCCCGGCCTCTCGGTGCACCGGTGGGGGATCTTTGACGCCTCTAGACCCTGCCTACTTCTTCGCCGCCCCGGCCAGGGCCTCCTCCAGGAGTTTCAGGCCCTTCTGGCTCTCGTCCACGGAGCGGGTCAAGGACTCCCGCGCCAGCTCCGGGTTGTGGAAACCGTCGGAGTTCTCGGCGGTCCAGTACTCCCACAGGATGTGGGCCCGCATGTGTTGGTCTTGGGCCTGCGTGACGGCGCTCTCCGCGACCCCCTTCTTCTTGGCCTCGACGATCCGGTCGATGAGCTGGTCGAGCCAGAACTCGGCCTTGCGCATCTTGCCCCGGAAGTAGGCCTTGACCGAGTCGATGGTGTACCGGGCCCGTTCCTCGTCCCAGTCGCCGTGGCACCGCAGGCAGGTGTCGCCGAGCATGACCTTCGGCGTGGTGGCGAAGTGGGAGGTGTACTCCTTCCCGGTCTTCGCGCTCTTCACCTTGGGCGCGTGGCAGTCGTCACACTGGACGCCGGCCTTGGAGTGCTTCGAGTTGTAGTAGGTTTCCGACTCGGGGTGCTGCCCCTTCCACAGGAACCCGCCGGTGAACGCGTTCTTGAAGTCGAGGAACGCGATCTTGTCCGTGTAGTGATCGTACAGGTTCAGCACGTCCTTGTACGGGAAGTGATTGGTCCGCCGGTCGGCCATCGTCACCCGCTCGCCGGTCTTGGCGTCGGTGCCGGGGTTGCAGTTGTACTCCACGTGGCATTGACCGCACTGGAGCCGGGAGTCGTACTTCTCGAGGAGCGCGATCTTGCGGGTGTAGCCCCTCACCCCCATGTCGATGACCTGGATCTTCGTGCGGTCGGGGTCGTTGTGCCAGAGGGTGTCGGCCTCGGGCCGCGTGAGGGCGTCGATCAGGCCGTCGCGCACCACCCGGGGCTTCGCGGCGTGGGGGTCGTGGCACATGAAGCAGTTGAGGCCGTGCTGGATGGTGCGGGCGAGCTCCACCGGGTTCGAGGCCCGGGACCACTTGGCCCCCACGTCCGGGTCGCCCATGTAGGCCCAGTCGAGGATCTGGTCCTGGCTCTTGCACTGGAAGCACACGGGGTTCGCGGCCGTGGCGGTCTGGGGGAGGAACGCCTTGTGCTCGCTGGTGTCGGGGAAGCGGTCCTCCAGGTAGTCCCAGGTCGTCTTCCCGGCCGGCTGGGCAACGTACTGCCAGCCCTCCTTGGGCTGGAAACGCCCGCCGAAGGCCCGGTCGACGGCGAACTGGTCCACCACCATCCAGGGGTGGCTGCGGGTCAGGGCGTGCTCCTTCGTGAACCCGTGCCCGGCCATGAGCTTGTCCCAGAAGGGGTTGGGCGACCGGCTGGTGAGCTGGCTCTTCTCGTCGCGGGCGGGCCGGTGGTACGAGGTCTCGAAGAAGCTCTCGAGCTGCTCCTCGTGGCACGCCCCGCAGGCGTACCAGGAGAGGTCGGTGACGGGCCGGGTGGCGGGCCCGGGGTCCTTCAGGTGGGCCTGGAGCCCGGCGTGGCAGGCCGTGCAGTTGACGCCGTCGTGCTTCGAGCCCTTGTGCAGGGACTCGATCACGTCGTGGCACTCGTAGCACGCGGCCACCGCCACGGCGGGCTCGGCGGCACTCGCCGCCAAGGGGGCCGCGGCAAGGGCAAACGCTCCCAGGATGAGCCACAATTGTCGCAACGCTGTCATCATCCTCCTCCTTCCTCCTCTCGAAGTGCCCTTTCATCCCCCCCGGGTCATCCGATGCGGGCGGTCCCGGCCGCACCTCCTTTCGCCCCGCCCGAGCTGCTCGCACGTTCACGACTCTTTCCCGGCCCCGCCCCCGACCCTCACCCCGCCCCTCTCCCGGAGGGAGAGGGCGTTAGAAGGGGTCTCGTCTCCCCACAGGCCGTAGCGGTCGCGCACCCGGCACGAGAGCTCCCGGAGGAGCTCGTAGCAGGCTTCCACCGTCGTCCCCTGGTCGGGGTTCACCAGGGCGCAGGTGGCCGGCAGGAGCAGGCTCCGGGGCAGGAGCTCCTCCCGGTTCAGACCGCCTTTTTCGAGGGTGTCCCACAGACCCTCCAGATGGTCCAGGAGGCCCTGGAGGTCCGAGGCCCGAAACTCGTCGTAGTTGGCCGGGACGATCCCCCACCCCACCACCCCGCCCCCGTCCAGGAACCGGCGCAGGCTCGGGATGTAGTTCACGAAACGGTCCCCCCGGCCGAAGGCGTTGAAGGAGAGCACGTCCATGGGGGTGCGCAGGAGGAAGTCCCAGTCGGGGTTTCCACACAGGTGTACGCCCCTCTTGCCCTCGACCAGGGAGAAGAAGTGGTCCAGGTCTTCCCGGGCCCGCTCGTCGCTGTACCCGGAGAGGGAGGAGAAGATGAACTCCAGCCCGGGCTCGTCCACGAACATGAACGCGTTGGGGTTCTTGGCGGCGAGCTCCTGGCCCATCACCGTGACCTTGCGCGCCATGAAGTCCAGGAGGAAGGGCCGCACCTCGTCGCTGTAGATCAGGGGGCGGTCGTTCTCGTCCTTGACGCTGAAGCCGAAGGAGATGGGCCCTTCCACCTGCCCCCGGATGGCGGCGTACCGGGAAAGATCGAGCTCCAGGAAGCGATGGTAGACCACGGAGTAGCGGTCGGAGAGGCGGTAGAGCTCGGGGTCCTCCAGGCGGCCCAGGAACTCCTCCAGCTCCGCGTAGAAGCGCTCGGTGGAGAAGTCGATGCGCTGGTTCTTCTCGTCGATCCGGACCCCGGGGAAGTTCTCCGAGACCTGGACGTACATGTCCTCGTAGTAGGACAGGCGCGGCAGCTGGGGCCAGAAGGGGATGTCGAGGGAGAGGGCGAGCTCCAGCGCCCGGTCGGCGTCGGTGTGGGGCAGGATGCCCATGGCGGTGGTGCGGCAGTTTCCCGGGATGGGCGACATGGGGCCTCGCGCAGGCGGTGGGGGCCATTGTCAATTTCCGGCGCAGTATACCCCCGTCGGGAAACTCCGCTACCGACCGGGGTCAAGACCCTTGGAGGCAGGTACGGTTGGGTCTACGATGGGTGCGGGATGAGCGTGGGAGGGAGGCGTTCGGCGGCGCCGGGAGACTCGGGGATGTCGCAGCTCGTGGCGTGCAGCTTCGACGGAGGTGTGCTGCTCGCGGCCGACCGCCGGGTCGCGGTGGAGCGCGATGGGGAGCTGCAGGTCCACTCCCTGCGCAAGCTCTTTACCCTGGGCTCCACCGCCGCAGTCGCCACGAGCGGCGCCGCGGTGGGAATCGCCGTGAGCCGGAACCTCCACCGCTTCTTCCGGGGACGGGCCTCTCCGCCGCTGGAGGAGGTGGACGCCTACGCCCTCTCGGTGTTCCAGAAGGAGTACCGGGAGTTCATCCTCCAGGGGGAGAACTGGTTCCGCATCAACCCCCACGCGCACCGCCTCTCCTACGTGCTCCTTGCCGGGCGGGAAGGCGGGGGGGCCCACGCCTTCCGCTTCTACGCCTCCGAGGCCCACCACGAGCCCTACCGACTCCTGGCCACCGGCGCAGTCCTCACGGCCCCGCGGAGGCTGGGCCTGGAGGCCCGCCTCGGCCGGGCCCTGGCGGAGGGGGTCGGGGGAGACGCCCTGGTCGCCCTGGTTCTGGAAGGGCTGTGGGTGATCGGGCGGAAGGAAGAGGCGGTGGGCCCGCCCTTCGACTGGTGCCTCATCCGAGGGGCGGGGGTGGCGGACGGAACGGAGGGCACAAGCCCGTAGGAGCGGGCTTGCCAGCCAGCTCTTCGAGGACCCGACGGCCCGGTTCGGCCGCTCCCGCCCCTCCTGGCGCCGCGCCCCCTCAGGGGTTCAGGCTCACGTAGTATCCGGCCCTCCCCCTCTGGACCAGGAACACGACGGTCTCGCGCTGGCTCGCGGCCAGGAGGGCCTCCCGGTACTGCTCCGCGTCGTCCACCGGCGCCCCGTTGACCTGGCGCACCACGTCGCCGGGCTCGATGCCCGCACCGGCGGCGGCCCCGCCCCGACTCACCTCCGAGACCACGAGCCCGCGGGAGGTGGCCAAGCCGTGCCTGCGGACCAGGGAGGGGGAGTTTTCGACGACCTGGAGGCCGAGCCACGACTCACTCAGGGCTCGAGCATAGTCCGACGGGATCTCTCGGGCCTCCACCTCCACCGTGCGCTCCCCTGCCCGGCGCGCCACCCGGAACCGCAGGCGGCTGCCCACGGTGTACCCGGCCAGGCGCTCGAAGAAGCCGTCCCGATCCTTGACGGGAATGCCGTCGAGCTCCAGGACCGCGTCGCCCCGCTCGAGCCCCGATTCGTGCGCAGGACTTTCTTCGAAGACCCGGGTGACGAGCACCCCGGTCCTGCCGGCGAGACCGAAGTGTCGCGCCAGGTCCGGGGTGAGGTCCTGCACGTGCAGACCGAGCCAGGCCCTCTGCACCCGTCCGTAGGCGAGGAGACTGTCGACGATGCGCCGGGCCTTGTCGATGGGGATCGCGAACCCGATCCCCTCGGCCCGCTGGTAGATGGCGGAGTTGATGCCCACGAGCTCCCCGAGGATGTTGGGGAGCGGGCCCCCGGAGTTGCCCGGGTTGATCGAGGCGTCGGTCTGGACGAAGTCGGTGTAGGTGCGCTCGTTGGCGCCTCGGATGGTGCGGTTCAGAGCGCTCACCACCCCGGTCGTCACCGTGTGGGAGAGGCCGAAGGGGTTGCCGATGGCGATCACGGTCTCCCCGATCATCAGGTCGGCCGAGCTCCCCATCGGCACGTAGGGCAGCGGGCCCTCGGCGTCGACCTGGAGCACGGCCAGGTCGGTGCGGCTGTCGGCCCCCACGAGCCGCGCCTCGTACTCCTCCCCCGAGGCCCGGGTCACCAGGATGCGGGAGGCGTTCTGGATGACGTGCTCGTTGGTGAGGATGGTGCCGTCGGCGTGGATGAGCACCCCGGACCCGAGGCCTCGCTGCCGGCGCTCCTGTCCGGGCACGTCGCCGAAGAAGTCCCGGAAGAAGTCGTCGAAAAATGGGCTGAACCCGCGAAACGAGCTCTGGGCGCGGGTGACCGTCTCGGTGGAGATATTGACGACCGCCGGCGAGGCCTTTCGGACCGCCAGCACCACGGGCGTCTCCCGGGGTCCGGCGGCGGCCGCGGAGGACGCCGCAGACAATAGGAGCGCGGTCGCGAGGGGCACCAGGGCCAAGGGATTCATGGGAAGCTTCCTCTGCCGAGGGTCCTAAGGGAAGTGTCAAACGATAGCACCCGCCCTCCCGCCCCTTCAACGCCGTTGCGCCGGCCGGGACCTTCCTCTACAGTTCCGGCAGGCTGCGGACCCGACGAACCAGATACGTTTCGCTGGGAAGCTCGGGGCTCCCTCACCCCGAACCACGGGGCCCCCACCCAGGAGCTGCGCCGGCCTTCGATAGGGAGCTCGCCATGATCCGACTCTTCCTGTGCCAGATGAACCCCACCGTGGGGGACATCCCGGGGAACGCGGCGAAGGTCCGGGAGGGGTTCGACCGGGCACGCCTCTGCGGGGCCGATATCGCCGTCTTCCCGGAGTGCGCGCTGGTGGGCTATCCCGCCGAGGACCTCCTGTTCCAGTCCCGGTTCATCGACGACAACCTGAAGGCCCTGGACGCCTTGCGCGAGCACTCCCGGGGGCTCACCGCCGTGGTGGGCTTCGTGGAGCGGGACGACGACCTCTACAATGCCGCGGCGATCCTCCACAACGGGGAGCTCCGGGGGGTGGCCCGCAAATCCATCCTCCCCAACTACGGCGTCTTCGACGAAGACCGCTACTTCCAGACGGGGCAGCAGACTCAAGTGTTCCGCTTGGGGGCGTGTACCTTCGGGGTCACGGTGTGCGAAGACGTGTGGTACCCCTCTGGCCCGGCCCGAACCCAAGCGCTCCTGGGCGGAGCGCAACTCCTGATCAACATCTCCGCGTCCCCGTACCACGCCGGGAAGGTCGCCTTCCGGGAGACGATGCTCAGCACGCGGGCCTCCGACAACGCCGCCATCCTGGCCTTCTGCAACCTGGTCGGGGGCCAGGACGAGCTGGTGTTCGACGGCAATTCCCTCGTCTTCTCACCCCGGGGCACCGTCCTGGCCCGGGGCCTCGGCTTCGAGGAGGACCACGTGATCGTGGACGTGGATGCCCAGGAGGTTTTCTCC